>JAUMAI010000247.1:0-1514 GCA_032116775.1 Pirellula sp.
TAGCGACCGCTTCCGCAACATCAAAAACACCCCCAGAAGGCCACAGACTCCGCCGAGCATTGCGCAGCCGACGACGACCCAAGCCGTGTTGTAGTCCAGCCAAGCGACATCGAGCAGTCCAGCTGCAAATATCGGCTCTCGATGCGAACCGTGCGAACCGTGCGAACAGAAGGTATTAGCCAAACCGGAAATCATGAAGAACAAAAACGCTTGTTGGTGATCATTACGAAAAACGCTTCCTTCATGCTAAACTAACGGTCGGACTTGGGAATAGCTCTTTCCTCGAGAAAACGGGGCTCGCAATTCGGAACCATGGAATTTAGGCACTAAAATTATTCCCTTCGGCTACCCGATTCTCATTTCACTTCGATCATCGCAGAAAGGCCTTCAATATGGCGATTTTGAAAATGGCAACTTCGCCCGGCTATCTCCCCCTGTTGAGCTTCGACGCTTGGTCCCACCGAAAGCTTGTATCGACACACGGAACAGGGCTTTGGTTGAAGGTTGTATTGAGCGCACTTGCGATTGCCCTATTGAGCGCGCGATCAGCCCAAAGCCAAGACAACCGATATCAAGTATCGAGGCGTGCGGCGGAGATTCATGCACAAGGGTACGTGTTCGACGGACACAACGACTTGCCTTGGGAGCTGCGAGCCAAAGCGCCGAAGCTATTTGATGACATCGACATAGCGAAACCGCAACCGAGTCTACATACCGATATTCCAAGGCTCAGAGCGGGGAACGTCGGCGCACAGTTTTGGTCGGTATTCGTTCCGGTCGATACGATCGCAGCGGGGAACGCATTCCAGACCACCAAAGAACAAATCGATCTCGTTCATCGCATGATCGCCCTTTATCCCGACACCTTTGCACTTGCACTAAACGGTAAGGATGTCGATCGCATCCGCGCAGAAGGAAAGATCGCTTCCCTGATAGGAATGGAAGGTGGACACAGCATCGAAGGATCGATCGGAAAGCTTCGGCAACTGTATGCTGCCGGTGCGCGATACATGACTCTTACCCATAGCGAAACGCTCGAGTGGGCAGACTCCGCAACCGATGTTGCACGCAACGATGGACTGAGTGAGTTCGGCGAAGAAGTCGTCCGCGAAATGAATCGACTTGGAATGCTCGTAGACATTTCGCACGTCTCGCCAGCGACCATGCACGATGCGCTGAGAGTCTCAACAGCCCCCGTGATTTTCTCCCACTCTTCGGCAAGAGCATTGGCAGAACATCCCCGCAATGTGCCCGATGACGTGCTCGAAGCGTTACCGAAGAACGGTGGAGTCGTCATGATCAATTTCTTCTCGGGATTCGTAGTTCCAGAATCAGCCAAGCAGTTGATGGAACTTGCAGAACTCAGGAAGACGCTCAAAGCAAAGTATCCTGGCGACAAAGAATCCCAAGAACGGGAGATCAAACAGTGGCAAGTGAAGAATCCTTACCCAGCGGGGAACGCTGAAATATTGATCGATCATATCGAGCATGTCATCAAAGTCGCGGGGATCGAT
>JAUMAI010000248.1:0-2438 GCA_032116775.1 Pirellula sp.
ATAGTTAATACCACTCGCACGTTGACAAGTATTTCGGAGATTCTTCAGGTTATCGAACAAGCAATCCAGCAACGCATTGTTTCGTTACGATGATGGAGAAAAAGTTCTGCCCAATCACGCTATGAAAATGGCCATTTGGCGGCCAGTGCGCAGACGTCAAGACAGTTGTCCTTACAAATCGAATCTGTTTATGGCCTGGTCTCCAATTTCCTAACCTGATTCGGTGGGCTTGTTATCGATCTGTACAAGGCAATCTGTGGGGGCACACTTTGAGCACGTTACTGCACGGTTCGCGGCTAATCTTGCTTGTCTGGCAATTGTGCGAACATCGTTGAGCTGGTTTGGTATATCGCTCCCTTTACCGAAGTGCATTTCATCGGGGGGCTGTCCCTTGAATGCCGAATGGGGAACAACTCGGTTGTGCTGGTCGACGTAGAACGTCGTTTGCTTGCGCACATCGTCTATTGATTCAAGTGTGTTCAAGTACAACCACCCGTGCTTGAGCATCCTCCACCACGATTCGATCATGCTATTGGAGAATACGACGTCGACTTGGGCTATGATCCGCTGGATCGCCCCGCTAGCAACGAGTGTATCCACCTGCGTATTGAGGTTTTCGCCCCCGCTGTCCATGTACACCTTGGGGACCACGCCCTTCAAACCCATGGCGGCTTCGATCAACAGCTTAGCGGTCGTGCTGGTGTCATAGGTTGCGTTGGCTTGCCACGCCAGGATGCGTCGTGAGTAATTATCGATCACGGCATGAACGTACACTTTGTTTCCGCTCACCAATCGAATCAGCGTCGTATCCATATGCCAGATCTCGTTTGCCTTGGTGGCTCGGACTCCCACTCGCGGTTTCGCTGGATGAACCCTGGTGCGCTGTCGGCGCCAGCCATGTTCCCTCATCAATCGTAGCCATGTCGAAGCCGATGCGTGAACCTTGCCCATCCGCTGTGCAAGGACCGCCAATCGAGTCGTAGGAACGTGGCGGTATTCATCCCCGGTGATCAACTCTCGAATGGTAGAGACTTCATTCGAGGTTAATTGACTCGGCTTGGATTTTGGACACGACGGCATGTCGGTCAATCCACATGTGGATCTTCTCACCCAAGCATGGTATCGACTCGGCGAAAGTCGGATCATGCCGAGCACTTTTTGCAGTGGCAGGATCGTGCAAGCTCGCTGCACTTCCTGTAGCAATTGCTGTTTGCTTTTGCCGTTAGGTAGTCTCAATAGCTCAAGAGGAAAACCAGACAGTTTGAGGAGCACTAGTAGCAGACGTGACAGACATCGCAGTTTGCGAACTTGTTGGTTCAAACGAGCGATTTCCGATTCGAGATCTGCGAAGGATCTATCAGAGGATTTGAGCCCAATGACCGGTTTAGGGGCTCGCGATTTCCATGTGTGAAGGCAACCATGACACCAGCATAGTTCCTAGCGATTCTAGTTGCTGCTATCCCTCAAGAAAGAAAGCATCTCGAACGGATCGACGATCTTGAATTTCCAGTCGAGCTCGTTAAAAGCCTCTTTCAACTCTTTAGAATCTCGAAGCCCCAGGATGTCATTGTCGCGGGTCACTAGAAAGTCCGCCTTTGCTCCAAATGCAAGGTCAATATACTTGGCATCCTTGGGATCACGATCGAGTGGAAAGACACTTGGAACATTGGCCGAATAAGTTGAGCAACATTTGATTCGCTCAATGAAATCCGTGACCAGTGCGGTTGTCAGCGATGGAAACTTAAGTTGAAGGCTTGGCCTTCCCAATTACTCTTGCCCTTGATTAGCCGCGTGCACTTCGTTTCGGGCGTCTTCGAAGGCGTTTTCGAGCTCAGCGTCAGTGATTTGGGTTCCAGCGATTTGCTCACGGAACGGAGCCAAAATTTCAGCAAATGATCGGCTACCGATGATACTGTTACGAATCAACTCAGCCGCATAGGATTCAACAGACTGGCCGCGTAATACAGCTTGCTTTGCAAGTATCTGCTCCGTTCCATCGGGAATATTTACACTGCTGACCATTTTTTCCTCTCTAAGGATTGGACGGCACAAGGCTAGAAACATCGGCCACTGGAACGATTATAGCACTACCAATGAGTGATCACCAAATGGAAAGCTCGGCCATCGCTGCCAAAATAGAGCAAGCTTGCGAGTTTAGGAAACCGCCTCCATCGAGTCGGTCACCGCAACATGACCACATCGCTCAAGACCCGCTGGCTCACCCCAGCGGGTCTTTGCATTTCTACCGGATTGAATCAAAGGGATCGCGAGCTATTGGTTCGAACCGATCGACCCAACGCGTGACTCACCCCCAAGCGCGTCGCGTCAAAAATGGTGCCAGGCACATGACGAATGGTGCTATCAAGACGGTGGAATCAGGCCCGAAATGATATCTGCTGGGGTGAAGATAGAGATGGGAAAGCGTAAGAAGTCCCCCT
>JAUMAI010000249.1:0-11136 GCA_032116775.1 Pirellula sp.
AAGTGGAATGGCCTCGCTAGATGATCGATTCGTTTCATAAGAACAGCCTTTTATAGAGGATTATAAAAACAGGGTGTTTGTTCGAAGGCTCGAAAATTTGACCAGAATTATATAAGGTGATCAGGCTAAGAGCGGTGCAATAAAATCTTCGATGCTGAGTTCGTACTGCAGTTTAGGATAGGATATCGTGTATCACTCGGCCGTGCACATCGGTAAGTCGGAAATCGCGACCTCCGTAGTGAAAGGTTAATTTTTCATGGTCAAGTCCAAGGATATGCAACAGTGTTGCGTGATAATCGTGGACATGAACCTTTTGGTCCATGGCGTAAAATCCATAGTCATCGCTTATGCCGTATGAGTAGCCAGGCTTAACGCCCCCCCCGGCGAACCAGTAGGTGAAAGCATGCGGATTATGATCGCGGCCATTATTTCCTTGAGCTGTGGGTGTGCGTCCGAATTCAGCCCCCCAAATCACCAGTGTATCCTCCAGCAGGCCTCGCTGTTTGAGATCTTTCAGTAATCCGGCAATTGGCTTATCCACCTGCGCAGCTAGCTCAGCATGCTTCTCCTTCAGTTCCGAATGTTGATCCCAATACGCATGGCTGACTTGGACAAAGCGTACTCCTGCCTCACTGAGACGCCTTGCAAGTAAGCATTGACGACCGAAGTTTTCCGTCGTGGGTTGATCGATACCATAGAGGCGTTGAGTGCTTTCTGTTTCATGGCTGAGGTCGAGCACATCCGGCGCCTCCATTTGCATGCGAAAAGCTAGTTCCAGCGATTCAATTCTTGCTTCTAACTCCTGAGCATGTGGATAACGTGAGCGTTGATGTTGATTTAGTTTTTGAACGAAGTCAATTTGTTGACGTTGACTTAAACGTTTTGTGGCGGGTGGTGTTAGATTCGCAATGGAGGCTGATTTCATCGAAGCGCCACTTGAACCGATTCGAGTTGCCTGGTGCTCTGCAGGTAAGAACGCCGAACCAAAATTCTGAACACCTCCGTGACCTAGCGTCGGATTGATGGTTACAAAGGCTGGTAAATTACTATTTTCTGTGCCGAGACCATACGAAACCCAGGCTCCCTTGCTGGGGCGAACAAACGTATCACTACCTGTATGGATTTTTAATAGAGCGCCACCGTGAGCTTCGTTTGATCCATGCATCGACTTGATGAAGCAGAGATCGTCCGCGCATTTCCCTACCTCTGGGAAGAGGTCACTTACCCACGCGCCGCAATTGCCATATTGTCGAAATTTCCATGGACTTTGCAGTAAATTACCGGTTTGGGCAAATTGAATACGAGGCTTTTCAAAAGGAAGCGGCTTGCCATGATCCCGCTGCAGCAGTGGTTTGTAGTCGAAGGTGTCGATTGCTGACGGGCCACCGTGCATGAACAAGAAAATAACTCGTTTTGCGCGCGGAGCAAAATGGGGTTCTTTGACAAAAGATCCTTCTGGAGATTCGGCGTGTGTTTCACGCTGCAGTAGATCCGCTAAGGCGATAGCCCCAAAGCCTAACGCTGACTTTGCCAGCATAGCGCGTCGAGAAAGAGCTAGCTTATCTCCATCTTGGTAGTCCATAGTTATTCTTTGGTCGCTTTGCGGGATGAAATAGAGTTAAGGGATATACATAAACTCGTTGCTGGTTATCAAAGCATGACAGAATTCACTCCACACCACTTGCAGGTGCTCAGGCGCATTAAGGTTGGGCTCATTACCAGAATTATCCGGGGTTGCTTGGGCCACCGTGTAGGACTTGTCACGGAGAAAATCCTGGGCAATTGCGATTTCGGTTTGATCCGGCAGGCGTCCGAGAAGTTCGAGAAATGCTAATTGAATGCGGGCAACATTTTCATCCTTTGCCACGGTATCATGATGGAGTAGTGAGTGAGACTGTAGTCTTTTAGCAAGTTCCGATGCTTGCTGCCGGATCAGCGGATGATTCATCAGAAATAGGGATTGGTGCGGTACTACAGTTGAAGTTCTTTTGCCGACAGATACACCCGAGTCAACATAGTCAAAGGTCGCAAATAATTCATGTAATGCAGCGCGATTGACGGGAAGATAGATCATACGTCGCAACGCATCGAACTCGTTTTTACCTCTTCCGTCCTCTGCATAATTGCTCCCGTATATAGTTGCGGCTCGGCCACCGAAAGAGCGGTCGAGATTACCTCCGACTGCTACGATCGAGTCTCGGAGAGGTTCAATCTCAAGTCTCTTCAAACCCCGTCGTGCAAAGAATCGATTGTCAGGGTCTGTCGCTATTGCTTCTTCCGTTGCTTGAATCTGTAACTGAAACGTACGTGATAGAACGATTTGTCGATGCATTTGTTTGATCGACCACTCCCGCAACTGTATCTCGGACGCTAACCAATCGAGTAGATCTGGATGGGAAGGTGTTTCGCCCTTTAAACCAAAATTGGAGACAGTTCGGACAATTCCCTCACCGAAGTGCCAACTCCAGAGACGGTTCGCAATGACTCGTGAGGTGAGCGGGTTTTGGGAATGAAACAAAGCCTGGGCTAGCTCTAATCGCCCGCTCTGTTGAGATGGCATCTCTGGTTGTGGCATGCTGTTTTCGAAGACTGTTGGCAGACGACGAGTTAGTGCATCTCCCTTGAGTTGAAGGTGATTGCCGCGGATGTGTATTGGCACAAGCTTTACGCTGCTTTCATCGACGGCCATGACCTCAGGTAAAGAGGGAGCTGCCTTCTTAAGGTTTTCTACATGCTGCTTCGCTTTTTCAATCGCAGCTTTCTCTTCATTACTTCGTTCACCTTCCGGTTTCATTGTGAGTTGTGTCAATTCCTTCTCAGCTTCAGCTACAACGCGTTGATGTTCCGCGATTTGGGCTTCTACGATCGGGTCAGGTAGAGAGCGGGTGTTCCATTGACTTACAAAATCCAGATTCTTCATCGACTTGGTGCTATGGAATACACCTGCCAGAGCATAATAATCGGTTGCATTAATCGGATCGAACTTGTGGTCATGACAACGTGCACAACCAAGTGTCAGCCCGAGTAAAGATTGTCCTAGTGTGTCTATTTGCTCATCCACCAAATCGGCGACAAGTTTAGGTTTGTCTTGTTCTGCGAGCATCTTAGGGCCGAGTACCAAAAAACCGGTCGCTGTCAGGTTCTCTCGCCGCTGCTCGATAGAGTCCGTTGCCAGCAGGTCACCAGCTAATTGCTGTATTACAAATTCGTCGTAGGGTAAGTCTGCATTCAATTGGCGAACGACATAATCGCGATAGCGATATGCTACGGGATATTCATGATTTTCATCGGCGCCATTGCTGTCGGCGTAACGTGCGAGGTCGAGCCAGTATCTTCCCCAACGTTCGCCATAGTGTGGAGATGCCAGCAAGCGATCGACGACGCGTTCGACTGCATCAGGTTCCTGGTCAGTAAGAAAAGAAAGCACTTCCTCAGCTGTTGGCGGAAGGCCAATGAGTGTCAGGTACAATCGCCGCAGTAAGGTTGCACGATCGGCATCCATCGCAATTGGTAGATGATGCTGGTTCGCTGCATTTTCTATAAAGCAGTCGATTGAATTTCTCGGCCAGTTACTACCTGTCGTTGGAATCGTGGCGCGTTGAATCGGCTGGAAAGACCAGTGTGTCTTGCCAGCGGCCAAGCGATCTGCACCGGGTTGTGGAGAAGGTGCTGAAGACTCGGGTCGAGGATCAACTGCTCCCTCTGCAATCCAGCGACGGAAGTTGGCGATCGTCTCAGCTGGCAATTTACCGCTAGGAGGCATTTGCCAAGTTTCGTATTCCAACGCCTGGACAATAAGGCTCTCGTCTACGTTATTCGGAACTACTGAAGGTCCAGAATCACCGCCTGTGCGAGTTGCGGAGGGAGTATCAAGCAACAAGTTTGCTTGAACGGTTTTCGCTTCGGCAGAGTGGCACTCATAGCAATGCTCGACCAATACGGGGCGGATATGTTTCTCGAAGAACTCTTCCCTTTCGTCGGCAAATGATACCGATAGAAATGTAGACAGATAGAAAGAACTAAAGAGCAGACGTACCAGGAGCTGCATTAGGACGGATGTTGAAAGAATATGGTAATGAGACCTATCCATGGTGATTATCCTGATGCGTAGCTAGGCTCTTGCCTGCTTCGAGAAAACGTAAGGCTGATGCTGCAAGTTGACTGTCCGGAAACCTTCTTAGGCATTCCTCATAGGTCTCTTGAGCTCGTTGCCCTTGGCCTAATTGTGCATAACAAAAAGCTTTGCTGACGAGGGCCATTTCGCGATAGGGTAGGCCGGCTGACAAGAGTGTTATTGCGCGGAAGCGATCGATCCATTCATACTTGTTGAAAAACGCGAGGCTCTTGTCAAATTCCAAGATTGCTTCGTCAAAGCGATTCTGGCGACATAGACTCACTCCTAGTTTGTGATGCTTGGCCAATGCTCCTCGCAGGATGACCGACAGGAGTACAAAGGCTGCAGCAGCAAAAAGAATACCGTGTCTTGGGTGAACCAAATATCCAACTGCGCAAGCGACCGCCAGCAGGACAAGGTTGATTGCCACATTCGACCAAACGACTGGCTTGATGATGGGAGTTCGGGACATGCGATTAGATCCGCAGCGGTGGTAGATCCAAAATAGTTGACATGGATTTCCGAAGCTTTAACTCGTTACTTAGCAACGCAATCACTCAGGGGCCCAAAGAGCTTGGAGGAAATCCCTGGGAGATGGGGTGGTGAATTGGAGGGAATTGGTAACACGGGAGGAGCCTTCATTTTAACTTCCGAATACATCGGATGGTAGTCGCGGCGCCGCTTGGTGTTGCATAACTCAAGAGATAGTGTAGGTAACCGATTTCATACGACCTTTTCGATGCCTTACAGGAAAAACGAAGCGACTCTTTGTGCTATCTCGAAATAGCCTTTGGCAGCTTGCGCGATGGAGATTCAGCTTGCTATGGTTGTGCCATGGCTTAGCACTACAGATGCTATGTCGTCAATGGCATGACAACCGAGAGTAGCCAGGTCACTAGCAATCCGCTCAAACTGAGAATTGCCAACATAACAGTCCAACTGCGTAGGGCTTCGCCTTCGGTGAGGCCTCCCATTTTGGCATAAACCCAAAATCCACTATCATTCATCCAGCTTCCCATGAGCGAGCCTGTTCCGACCGCCATGGCAACATAGACGGGATGAAATGGTAGTTGGCCGCGACTCATCAAGGCGACCATCATTCCAGAAGCAACAATCATGGCGACGGTGCTTGAGCCTTGCGCGACTTTGAGGAAAGCTGATATTCCCCAAGCAAGCAATAATAGTGCTGTTCCGCTTAGAGCCAAATCGCCTCCGGTGGAACCTTGTAGAATATCTTTGATCGCATCTGCGATTTGCGTTTCCTGTAACATTTTCCCGAAAGCGCCACCAGCGGCTGTGATCAGGATAATTACCCCAGCGCTAAGTAATGACTCTTCCATAGCTTCAGCCAATTGAACGAGTGTCTTACCCTGAGAACGCCACAAGACCCACAGCGAGGCTAAAGCGGCCAGTATGAGCGCGACATTGGGATCGCCTGGCAGGCTCATCCAGTCGGACCAAACTCGCATGGTTGAATTCCATTGATGGGGTGCGACCAATATGGGATAGGCGGATTCCAATACGACACGATTGAAGCGTTCTACGTCGATACTCTTGGATCTTAAGCCAGGAGCTGGGAGTGGTTTTCCATCGACTAGGTTTAGTTTGAGTCCAGGTACACTGTCGGGAGTGTAAAACTTTTTATCTCGAAGTGCTTCATTGAGTTGAACTAGGAAAGCTGATTGAGTCTCTGGGCTGTTGTCTTGTTGAACCACGAATGTATCAAAGATTCCACTTTTAAACGCAGGGAGCTGCTGGAGAGATTTGGCCAAAGTGGGCGAGGGGCGATTGAGTTCATCGTTTAGAGTTGTTTGAAATGCTTTCCAGTCCCTGACATCTTCTGGTTTTAAATAAGCCAAGCGTTCATTGTCGGCTAACAAGGTTAGCACGGTTGAAAGAGAGATTAGGACCACAGGTAGAAGGACTGGAAGCAGAGACATAAAGAGAGAGGGAAGCTTTGTCGGAAGCTCTTCATCGCTGCGGACAACACCACCCACGGGTCGCATAGGTACTGGGCCTGTCTTGTCTGCCCACCAGGCGTAGAAGAGACCAGAGGCCGCCGTGGGAACAGCGACGAGAAGTCCCATGAGAATCATCGTTCCCATATTCACGTCGAGATTATTGGCCACAAAAAGCGGTCCCGGGGTCGGTGGAACAAGTGTGTGGGTGACTGCTCCACCAGCTCCAACCGCCATGAGGTACTGCAAATAATTTTTGTGTGTTTTGCGATGCAGTGAGCGAGCGAGAGGAACAAGCAAGTAAAAAACAGTGTCGAAAAATACGGGGATAGCCAGCAGATAGGCACTGCTCATCAAAGCAAGTGAGGCTCGTTTGGCTCCCAGTAGTCCGAGCATCCATTGCACGATGCGATCTGCCGCGCCACTATCGAGCATGCACTTCCCGATCACAGCCGCCATACCAATCACTATGCCGATACCACCAGCCGATGCTCCAAACTCTCTCGCCACTCTTTGAATGGGTTCGGCACCCGCTCCACCAATCAGCAAGCTGATCAAAATGGAAGAAAGGATCAAGGCAACGAACGCATGGAACTTTAGAGCGATCATTAATACCAGCACACTGATTACGCCAAGGACGACAAGAGTCACTGCACGCCACGGTGACGGTGTTGTCTTCGTATCTGGAGCAGTTGCTGAATTGGGCTCAGTGGTTGAGGATTTTTCTATTGAGGCGGCTGATTGATTTGAGGTGACAGGATTAGGGGGCGATACGGCTCCCGATAATTGACTGCTGGGCGATGAAGTCGCTTGGGACGCTACTGTTGCGCCGCTATTGGGAGTTTGACAAAACCCAGCCACTGGCAAAAGGGCGAGGAAAAAGCAAAAGCAAATAAGGCGAGAAAGGTTGGCTGAGTTCGGCATGATGAGCACTGGAGGAGAGAGGACAGTTATTGGTAATGTTCGGGTGTATAGTTATTGGTGTCGGCTTGGACAGGGGGGATTGGGGTGACTTGGTTCGAGTTCTTAAATTTCGGACGCTTAGCCACTTTCTGGACTTACGAACTGAGCGTCTGTTGTTTGGGACAGATTGCTGAGGCAAAGGTACGGGCTGGGTTTCTCTAGCTGATTTCTGTAAAACATCAGGCAGCGGTAAAAGGATTACAGATCGGCGTTCTTTCTGCAAGTAAAAAAGGGGGGGAAGGCTTCGTTATCGGCATGGGAATGGACGAGCGTTCTTGGTAAACTGGGGTGACCAGCGGGGTAATACCGGTAACGAGGTTTGCACTGGCTGCCATGCGGGCGAAGCTGAACGGACGGTCGCCCACCACCCTAGATGACTCTTTCAGGATCGGACGCGATAGTTTATGAGCAAGATTGTCAAAAGGTCGGCATTTCTACTTGCTTTGTTGGGTGGCTTTGTCAGCGGAGCACAGGGCTTGCGAGGCCAGGAAACGCCGGTAGAAAGCGACTGGACCGTACGACTCAAGAATGCCGCGAATGAACTAAATGTTGCTGATTTACCAGACGTCGAAAAGGCGCGACAAAATCTGCGGACCGCGATAGCTGGGCTAGAGCAGTATATGCAACCAGCAACAAACCCGAACGGTGCGAAATGGCTGGAGTTCTTGCATTGGAGCGATCTGCAGGCTGCTGTAGATAAGCCAGATGCGACGGCTACAGAGTTTCATAACCTCGAAGCGCGATTCAAGCAGAATTATGAGGGCCTGGAGTTAGCTCCATTGGCCAAAGTACGCGATGCGTTAAGTGATATGGCACACGCCATACGCTACGGCAAAAACAGCGATCAAACGATGGGATTGCTCAAGCGACGTCTCGAGCAACTCGATGACCATCTGAAGGTTCATCCAACAACTGAGGAACTCGAGCGAACTCGCGATATCGGTTTGTTGATGGTTTATCTCTGGGAGAGCCATCAAGCGCCTCAGCTCCGATCTTTTATTCGCGAGCAGCATTCTGAGTCGAATATGCAGATCATTGTTGGACAAGAATTAGCCAATAAGGTAATCGGACGTCCTGTTCACGAAGTCAATCCTGTAGATGAAGTGATTCTCGGAACTCACCTCACGGGCTCCAGTTTACTGGTTGGCCAACTTCAGTGCCGTTTCGTACCGAACTCGCACTCAGCTCAATTCAATTTGATAATGGATGGAGATTTTTCCAGCGACAACATTGGTCATAATCGTGGGGTCCGATTGACGTCGCGTGGCAATGCGAACGTACATGTTGAGCGTAGGGTAACTATAGCTAACGATGGATTTCTGGGTGGCGAACGGTTGGTTGCTGGTCCAACCTGTATCGATACAGATTTCTGCAGTACGATCGATTCAATTTCCCATCGCTCACAGTTGGTGCGCAAAATTGCCGTGAAGCGGGCTGCTAAGACAAAATCCCAAGCGGATGCTATCGCTGAAGGACGCCTGCAACGTCGTATCACCAATCAATTCACCCGTCAGGTCGATGAGCAATTAGCGGAAACCAACGGGGATATCGGAGCTAACAAGTTACCAATTTTTAATCGGCTGGGTCTCGCCAGACCAGCTAGTCGGGCTACGACGTCAGCCGACAAGTTGCACATGTATCTCGATCATAGCCGTCCACATCAATTGGCGGCTACTGCTCCCTGTCCATTGCCCGAACCAGAGGGAGATCTGGTTGTACGTTTGCATCAATCGGTCGTCATGAACTATGGTGATTCGGTGCTCGGTGGCAGAATTATTCGTAGCGAAGAGTTGCCTGCTTTGGCGAAACAGATTTTTGGAAAAGTTCCAGAGGAACTGGCACGGCCAGAGGATGAGCGACCCTGGTCGATTACGATGGCAAACTATCATCCTGTGGAACTCGAACTAAGAGATGGAAAGTTAGCTGTAACAGTCCGGTTAAGCCGCATGGAACGAGGCGATCAAACGCTCGATGAACCACTTACAATCACTGCACAATATGTTCCTGAGAGTGTTGACGGAAATCTACAACTGGCTCGGCAAGGTGAAGTCAAAATCGCCTTTGTCAACAAAGAAACTCGTGGAACAAGGGCCGTGACGCTTCAGGCATTTTTGAAGGGTAAGTTTGATAAACTTTTCCGCGAACGTTTGCTCGACAAACCGATTGACGCAAACGAACCAGCGCCGATGCTGGCCTCTATGCGGGAAAGATTTCCCAACTTGCCCGATCTGAAGGTGGCAGAACTGAAAATGGAGCAGGGCTGGATGCAGGCTGTGCTGCGATAATTTGCAAAGGATGCAACGATGGATCGATGGGTCGAAATTACGTTCGATTGCTTGCCACTGCGCAATGCGATGCAATTACGGATCCCAGAGGAAGCTTCACCCAAGCTAGAAGAGAAGATTCTCCGCATTCATCGAGCTCTGGAAGTGCATGGCATGCATAACAGCTACTATCTGCACAATGCATCCTGTGTTTTCCATTTGACCAATGATCTTTCCTTGGGCATGGTCAAATATCGCTTTGAAGGTACGTTATTCACCGATTCCTCTGACAGTAAATCTATTCGCTCTGATCTGGTTGTTGAGTTGGCAGAGGAGAATTGTAGTTGGTTGAATCAGTCGATTGTGGATTGGCTCAGCGAAACCGTTCGTCGTGCCGTGCTGGTAGAGTTTGATCGTTACATCGCGGCTGGTGACCTGCAGAAAGTTCGCGAACGTTTAGCGGCTCTGGAGAAGTCGGTAGAGGAATCGGGTGGATTTATTGGGATGTATCTCTAAAGCGGCGTGATGCTAACGGACAATCGTTTTTGGGAGACTAAGGAATATGTATCGCGACACACTTTTCTTGTTGAAGTCGGGCTTTAAAGATGGGGCCGATTCGCGAAACTTTTTTTGCCCGGATTGCATTTTCATCGAAGGCATTTTGAGATGCTTCCCACAGTTGTGCTATCAATTAGATATCCAATACGTTGATTTCGCCCGACCAAGAGCAGTTGTGGTAGATATGCTAGGGGAAGAGCACCAAGGTTGCCCTGTGTTGGTTCTCAATTCGCATGCCATTCCTCCCGATGGAATTGTGGTTGGAGATGCCAAAGGAAGGATGTTCATCAGTGGGGCCAAAGAAATAGCCCACTACTGGCACCTCAAGCACGGCATTTCGGCCAGTCACTAAAGGCTGTGGCTGCTATCGGTATTGGACTTCATCAGATTGATATTGCTGCTGCCTTATAGATTCTCTAACCTCCCAAGGTTTCTTTGGCACCGCTTCCCTGGGTGAAGCTCAACCGGTGTTCATGGGATGGACTTGGAGTACATTGGCATGATGGTATGTCGATGTTTTTATTTAGTTGTTTGGATCGGGTCGTTGTCAGCTTTTTCGGGCTGTAACAACAATCCGTTCGTAGCAACACAGCCATCAGGTATGCTCGGGGCAGCGCCTGTCACATCTCCATTAAGTAGCTCTTCTGCGGACCTGGCAGATATGGAGCGTCGCTTACAAGCCATGGACGAGAGTAATAAGCTCGTGACGGCTCAATTAGCACAAGTGCAACAGCAAGCCAAGCTTTATCAAGATCGAGCGGACTTATTGCAGAAACAGTTGGGCGATATGACCGCTCAAGTGCAACAACAGAATCGACTAGCAGGACGCGATTCGGCGGTAAGTCCTCCAGCGGCGCGTGGAATTCAAGCATCCGCACCGCTTAAGAGTAGCGCAACATTGTCGGCTAATAGTACTTTGGTACAACAGGCGAACTCGCTGAAGATTCCTGGTGCAGTAACTGAGGCCGATGGTGATACGATTCGAATTCGCATACCGGCAGATCAGATTTTCACAGCGGGTACGGCGCAGTTGAATTCAAGTGCGTCAGCAACCTTGGATGCTGTGGCTGACGTTTTAACTCGTACCTTTCCAAAACAGCGCGTCGGTGTCGAGGGGCATGCAGATAATGGGCCTTTATATGGTGGAAGTTTCAATTCGCCACTGCAGCTGTCAACGAACCAAGCGATGGCTGTTGTCGACTACTTGCTGAAGGGAAAGCAGTTACCAGAAAATCAACTCTTCACCATTGGCCATGGAACAAATCATCCTCGAGCAGAT
>JAUMAI010000250.1:0-4068 GCA_032116775.1 Pirellula sp.
AACACTATCGTATTCGAATTCTCTCCTACTGCGGAAAACTCAGCCTAAAACCATGAAAAATTTAGCCACAAAAATCCCAGAAGAACCAATACAGATAGAGCTGGAAAACCTGAAAGTGAAATCCAAACGCAAATTTCTTAGTGTACCAATGAGCGAGCATTTCCGACGCCTTCTGCGTATCTGCTTGGTCTACTGTGAACGGATCCAGCATTAGCGAAAAAAGACTATGTGCCGAATCATTCAGTGCTTGCGAAGTACATCGGAGAGATATGTTATTATTGCAAGATCGCGGTGCAGCAAATCACTCAGGTCAACGACCGTCAACACGTTGCAGTTCTTGTACAACTCTACGGTGGAGAAGCAGATACTCTTGTCGGGCAGGATCAGTACAGATGATATTCTGCAGCATCCGCTGTACGCGCCTAGTCAACATCATATACTCAGCGATCTGAAGTATTGTAACAATGCGGAAATGAAATCAAATGTTCGTAGTTTAAACTGCTGGACGAAACGCCTTCACGGTTGAATATCGCGAGAAACATAAATCCTCACATTCACCAGATAAACATCCTTAAAACGAAAACGTAAATACCGATGAGCACTCCGGAAAAAGTTGAACGACTGTTGGCATATCTTTGCGACGAAGTACTCGAAATAATTTCCGAAAACATTGACGAATTGCGGCATATGTTTGATGAGCCCGAAGACGACATCCAGTCATTCGCGCAGGAGGTGTTTAGTCAAGAAAAAATGAGTCACATTCTACTCGATGTTGAAGCCGCCAGCTTCGTCGACGCTCTTAGGGTTGTACTGCTTGCCGCAACAACAGACGGTAAGATAGAGGTCAACGAATGGGTCGAGGCAGTGAGACTTCTGGGAGCCTCTTCTCATCGATATTGTTGGATTGATGGATATGAGCAATACGATGGCGTAAATTGGGTTCCACGCTTCGCTTCATTTGTCTCGCAATGGGTGAAGGATGACTCTTACCTTGGCGGCGACACCGAAAATGGCTCCTTGAGGTGGCCCTTCCGTTATTTTGTAATTTTGTGTTGCAGATTATCTGGGTCAATAAAAATTTTGCATGCTTACCATCAGGCAATCCAAGTGATTACCAAGTCTATCCTGTCGACTGACGGTTGGAATCTTGCTGAGCAAAAGTTTTTTCAGAGTATGTTGGCCGAGAATAAACAATGCGAAGAGTTTGAGCGGAAGCAGATATGCGATCGCAACAAGCTCGCTGACAACGACGACGATGATGATGAGTCCCCGGAAGATCAGGATAGCTTGGCAGACGACGACAATCGTGCAGTCTCAGCCGATAGAGACGAGTCGCTGCGAACAGGGCTGAAAGAGCTCGAGTCATTGATTGGGGTGGACAATGTCAAAAAAGAGGTTTCGAACCTAGCAAACCTCCTTAAAGTGCGGCAGCTGCGAATTAAGCAGGGTATGCAAGTGCCGAGCCAGTCGCTGCACTTCGTCTTTACGGGGAATCCCGGCACCGGAAAAACCACCGTAGCGAGAATTCTTGCGAAGCTGCTTTACGGTTATGGCGTACTCAGTCGCGCTGAATCAACAGAGTGTGACCGCTCAGCACTTGTTGGTGGCTTTCTTGGTCAAACGGCGATTAAGACATCGGAGGTGATTGACAAAGCTATTGATGGTGTGCTGTTTATAGATGAGGCGTACACTCTCGCCCCATCCGTGAATGGTCAGGAGGATTCGTATGGGCGGGAAGCCATCGACACATTACTGAAGCGCATGGAAGATGATCGAGATCGCCTTGTGGTTATAGTAGCAGGATATCCCGATTTGATGGGAAAATTCTTGAACTCAAATCCGGGTTTGAAAAGCCGTTTCACGCGTTTCATTGAGTTTGCGGATTATCATGTGAGCGATTTGTGTCGAATATTTTCGTCTCTTTGCGAGTCGTCGGGATACGTTCTGTCGCAGGCTGCGAAAGCGAATCTTGCAATCCTGTTCAACTTTGCCTACTCAAATCGTGGGGAGAATTTCGGGAATGCGAGGTTTGTTCGTAATGTTTTCGAGCTCACACTTGTTAATCATGCTAATCGGCTCGCAATCTCCGAGACCTTTACGCGTCGAGATCTTTCGACAATTGAAGAGAGCGATATTCCCTTTGATTTAGTTTCGTCCTGTGATGGCCCTTATGACGTGTCTCAGTCTAGGTGGTTCGTCGTTTGTTCCGGCTGTCGCAAAAAGAGACGAGTCTCGATTCAGCTTCTTGGGGAGTTGGTTTCGTGTTCGTGCGATGCTAGGTTTCGTTGTCCATGGTGGAACCTCGATCCGAGAAGCATATCGTCATTGAGTGGGTTTCAGGTTTACGATCGTGAGGTCGACTTGGTGGGATATGACGAAGTCCAGGGCGGCGAATCTTCTGCTAACGGAGGTGTCGCGGACGACGAAGACGGCGAGTAGGATCAGGACACGAGTGGCTGCGAACGGCCTTTGCTTGGTCATTTGTAAGCGTCCGGTCATCGTGTTTCCGCTTCGGGTGCTTTGAAGTGGGACGGTAGACCTGTGGTACCGGGCTACTGTGGCTTGCTGATGGTTGTGGCCACGGGCAAGCGGTACCGATGTGTCTGCCTCATGGCTTGCGTTCCTTTATCAGAGATCGATCTTCATAAACCGCCGCAATCAATGTTTCGTCAGGGCTTTCAGCATGCGATTGTTCACTGCACTATTGTCGATTTCTTTGTTCCTCCCGACCGACGGAGTCATGGAAGGAAGAGTGATCAGTGTTTTTGATGGCGATACGGTCACAGTTCTTCACAACAAGAAGCGCATCAAAGTACGACTGGAAGGAATTGACGCTCCGGAGCGGGCACAAAACTTTGGGTCGAAGTCGAAGAGTGCACTCGAAAAACTTGTTCAGGGAAAAACAGTACGAGTCGAGGAGAAAGGGGTCGACGAGTACGGCAGAGTTTTGGGTATTGTCACGCTCGATGAAAAGAGCATCAACGAGCAGATGATCTCAGGTGGATGGGCTTGGCACGACAAGCAATCGAACTCAGACTCAAGGCTGCGCGACTTGGAAACACAAGCGAGCACCGAGGGCCGTGGACTTTGGAGCGACAGAACACCAACGCCACCGTGGGAGTTCCGTCAACAGCAAGAATTGCGACTACAGCAGCAAGCTTTGGAGAGATATCGCGCTTCTCGTTCAGCAAACCCCTCTAACGGTGGTGCTTTCTGGCTGAACACATCCTCCAATGTCCGCCACAACTCGCGCTGCCAGCACTTTCGCAACACCAGCCAAGGGCGAGCCTGCACCGCCAGCGAGGGGAGAGCGTGTGGAATTTGTGGTGGCTGACAGCTTAAGGCAATGCGACACGAAAAAAACGGTCCATCCGGGTTTCGTGTGGATTTGGTATGATTTCGTTTTTTGGATGGGGTTCCCATGCAGGATCGAGAACTGTACCAGGAGATTCTTGGATTGAAGAGCCCGTGGTCGGTGTCGCAGGTGACTCTTGATTTGGAGCAGCAGCAGGTGGATGTGTTTGTGGAGCATCCTTCCGGCACAAAATTCTGTTGTCCTGAGTGTTCAGAGGCATTGCCTTGCTACGATCATACCTCTGAGCGGCAGTGGCGGCACCTTGACAGTTGCCAGTTCAAGACTCTGCTGCACGCCCGTATTCCGCGAGTCAATTGTCCTCAGCATGGAGTGAAGCAGGTTCAAGTGCCATGGGCTGCAAAGGGCAGTCGGTTCACGATTCTCTTCGAGCGATTTGCCATTCAGGTCCTGCTGGCGACTCAAACCGTCACTGGCGCAATGAGTATTCTGCGGACGAAATGGGACCAGATGGGAACACCGCTCTCAAGACCCGCAGTTCCACCGGTTTGAATGCGCGCAGCAGGGATGGTGGTCGTCTACTTCCCCCACTTCGTTTCCTTCGGAAAATCTGACTCAACTGAATTTCCTTCGCCGTCTACTTCCGCCCGGGCCTTTGATCGACTCGCTTTGTCCGATCGCGAGGTTTCGAGGGTTTCATCAAGGTCTTCCGTGATTGCACACGGAAGGACACAACCGTGCCTGCCACGGTGTTA
>JAUMAI010000251.1:0-12914 GCA_032116775.1 Pirellula sp.
CGAAAGTCGTTGAGTCGCAAGTTGCACAATTTTATAAACAGAAATGCGGCAGTCGCGCAAGCGATCTGCCGCATTTCTGTTTTACGCGATCAGCTGCCACCAGCTAACCGAGCAGCAGACTTAAACTTTCTTTCTTCGCAACCAAGCCAGCCATCCGTTAGCATCTCCGTTCGGAGAACTATTCTGAGAGCTTTGCGGGCCAGTGCCGTTTCCAGCATGATTCGCATCTCGCGTCCCTTGGCCGCGCGACGCCGCCACTGAGGAGTGCGTAGAGTTAGCCTGAACGGAAGGAGCCACAGGAACTATCTTTGCCTTCGTCAATGCTTTTCGTGCTTTACGATCAATCTCATCCAAATCGTGATGCACTAATTTCTGCGTAGCTTTGTCAACATGCAGATCGCAACGTTCGCAGCGAGTTGGTGGTTTCGCAACCGGCTTACCACAATGGATGCAAAAATATGCAGTCGACGGCTGTGCCGCTTTTTGCAACAGCCCATTAACATCCTCAGCTTTAACCCACTGTGAGTTATCTTTTTTTACCCATGTATCCCGTAATACGGAACCATTGCGTATCAGTTCCAATAATTCCTGTGGATTCACCGGCCCCATTTCTGATCCGGTCGGTGACTTATAAAACCACGTCATAACTCACTTCCTGTGTCCCAAACATGCACTGTCATTACGCTCGATGCTATCGAGAAATAGTAATTCGTCAACGGTACGGTAAATGAACCTGAACGGATGTCGGCGACTATGACATGCCTATGCTCGATTCGAAAAAGCCAGCACCTTAGACATAAGAATTCTGTACTGGCAAAGCGACACCACTCTTAACGAAATATTCATAACACACTGCGCTGATGTATCCCCAACTCTCCAGCGTCCAACTGTTTAATTTGGCGATGTACCTTTTGACTTTGGATACCTTTGAACACGAACATCGTTTGACTGCTTGACACCTTGATTACTTCTTCCCTGGCGAATCAAGCTTTCTAAAACCTGCTGCATTTCGGTCACCTTCTCTGGCATTTGCTCAGCCAGATTTGTCGTCTCACCCAAATCATTGGCCAGGTCATAAAGCTGCCAGGGAGTATTCCCCGGATCAGACTTGCTCCAACCGCCAGAACCAGGAGCTGCAATATACTTCCAATTCCCTACCCTTAACGCCGGGATTCCATTGCTGGAACAACTCACTGCAGTCTCACGGATTGGGGAAGCCTCTCCATGCCAAACAGATAGCATACTGAAGCTATCTTCTCCAGCATTTGCGGGTAACTCATAATTCCAGATCTGAGCTAGAGTTGCCATAACATCAGCTTGATGAACTAATTGATTTGAGACAGAGTTTGCCGCGACGACTTGTGGCCAACGCACCATGAATGGTACTCGGTGTCCACCTTCCCAAGCGTCGCTTTTGTAACCACGCAGTGGACCGCTCGGAAAGTGCCCCTGCATCTCTAATTCTTTGACACCAATGTACGGCGCACATCCATTATCGCTGGTGAAAATGACAATCGTGTTCCTTGTCAAATCGAGATCGTCTAAGAGTTGCAAGATGCTCCCCACTGCAGCATCCGTTTCAACCACAAGATCTGCAAAATCTCCTAGCCCTGTACTCCCTTGGTACCCTTTATTGACAGCTAATGGTGTATGCGGAGTCGTTAGTGGAAGGTACAGCAAAAAAGGTTGCTTGGCTTGATGGCAGTCACGTATAAAAAGACTCGACTTCTCAACTAACGCGGGTAAAATCGGCGAAAAGCTCCAGCCCTCCAGGGCAGGGCCCTGCAGACTTCCTTGGTTCTTTTTGAATAATTCAGGCCGAGCGTATTCGGATGGAATTCCGACGGTTTTGTCATTTTCAATAAAGCAATAGGGTGGCCAATTCGGGACATCGGTTCCAAAATACTGATCAAAGCCAACCGCAGTGGGACCACCAGTTATGTTCTGACTAAACACGTCTCTCCAGACTTCTCGCTGTGCTGGCGACACTGCCGCAGATACACGCTCGGGACCGGTGGGACTCTTAAACATTCCCTTCTGCTCTTCGCTGATCGGCCAATCCCAACCCAAATGCCATTTCCCAATACATGCAGTGCGATAGTTCATTTTCTTGGCGAGCATCGCGATGGTCAGACGTTCCGTCGGAATTAGCGGCCTCTCCCATAGTCCAACGATGCCGCTCTGCAATCTCGAGCGCCAATGGTAGCGACCGGTTAGCAAGGCATAACGGGAGGGAGAACATACACCGGATGACGAATGCGCATCTGTAAAACGCATTCCCTCGTTTGACAGACGCGTTAGATTCGGAGTTTTAATCTTGCATCTTTGCGGATTGAAGGCCTCTACATCACCATAACCAAGATCGTCTGCATAAATAATCACAATATTAGGTCGATTCGCGTCGCTCGCTCTCACCGATACCAAACCACCTGTTGCCAACATCAAGCAGCAGACTAAGAACCCTGCATTCCCTAAAATTCTCGGCTGAAAAGAACACTGCCAAACTTGTAGCATGTAACACCTGTTTGATCGAAAGCGACGAGACTTGGAGGAGCAACTTCGACTTGTTCAAATAAAAAACTCGATGCAAGTGAGCACAACTCGCATCGAGCATTAATTTTATAAAAACGTGAATAATCTATTTAGCAGCTTGGACTTTTGAGAAATTATTCCAGTGTTTCTCAATGGAGCCTTCCTTTTCATCGCCACTATGGAAGACGACTCTATAAATCAGATTCAGCGAAGAACCAGCCTTTAGCGTATGACCTGCCGTTTTTTCTTTCGCACCTGTAAAGTGGTACTCACCGAATGGATTGGCGGCAAATAGACCATAGGTTCGCACATGCCAACGCCCCGGATAATTAAATGATTTCGGATGAACCATGATCGCAGTACCGCAATGTTTGCCTTGGATCAATCCATGGTAGTCGACCCAACTGGCAGGTTTTCCCCAAGCATCGCCATTGGTTTGGCCTTCGCTGTTGATGATCGTACCACCTGGCTTAGTCTTCGCATCGACCTTCATCGATTCGGCAACACGAATCCCAAACGATCCCTCTTTGGTATCACCAAAGTGCACATCCTTATCTCCAGCAGTGACCGTAATGTCAAAATCAATCCAGTAGGCAGACTCATCGTTACCAAAAGTCATGACGCGATGTTCGCGACAAACGAGAACATTCTCTGGAGAAACCCAATCACTATCTGTTTCGATGACCGCAGTCTCACCACCAGCAACCTTGCCGAAAGTTTTGTGGTTGATTAAGCCACTTTTTGGTGTCTCAGCCCAGAAATCGATATCGTTGACCTCTCCGTGAGTAAACCACAAAGAGCGATGATGAATATGATCGTGCTCCTCGCCAGCCTGAGTTGTATCCATCGGATAGGCCCGAGTTCGCGGCAATCCTTCGGGACCTAGCAATGGCCACAGGATCGGCTTGGTCCCTGACTTAAGCCAGTACTTTGTAATCATTCGTTCCCCGAGATGTACCTCGATTCCATCCTCTTTCTGAATGAGGCGGTAAGTCTCTTTCGCCGGAGAGGCGACAGCCCAAGCTATGCTCAACACAGCTTGTAGCATCACAAACCTAGTCAACCACCGATAATTTGAACTTCTGGGGGTACTCATGCTTACTCTTCTTGATGTGTGATGGCTACAAACCAAATTCGTAACAATAGCGCACTGGAGGACTCTCCAGTGCGCTGCCTCAATCAACGAATTACTTCTTCCCTACACAGTACAGATACTTATCTGACCTGAGGTATAGCTTACCGGAATCAACAATCGGCGAGCCATTAAAAACTGAGCTGTCGGATTCAAACTTGTTGATCGTTTCAACGCTAAATTCACCCTTGGCTGGAACAACGAACGTTCCATCGATGCGGCTGACGAAAAAGATATAACCGTCAGCAGCAACCGGCGATGCATAGAAACGTTCAGGCTTGGGTTCGATACGCTTTTCATAAACCAACTCACCTGACTTCGCATCGGCGCAGTAAGCAATACCTTTGCTTTCGCTGAACCAATACAAATTCCCACCTACCAGAATAGGTGCTGAAACGTTGCTTCCTTTATCCAAGCGCCATACGGTGTGGGACTCCGTCACGTCACCACGTCCACCTGGCTTGATTGCGACAATCGTGTTCTTGCGGCCACCGCAAGCATACAGCACACCTTCATACTCCAAGACGCTCGGGCAGATGTAATCGTCGATACCCTTGCAGCTCCACAACGACTCTCCCGTCGCTGGATTAAAGGCCAAGACCTTACCTTTGACACTAACCACAAGCTCATCACCGTCTGGTCCCGCAACTATAATGGGCGTATTCCAAGAAGAATCCATGCCTTTAGCACGCCAAACTTCCTTACCGCTCATTTTATCAAACGCAATCAAATCTCCGCACTCGACACTGGCGTTGACAATGACCAAGTTTTTGTAAATGACAGGAGAATTAGCAGTACCGAAGACGTGGGTGCCATTGCCGCAGTGAGATACCCAACGCTGCTTACCATCTAAATCATAGGCAACGGCACCTGTCGTTCCGTACAAGACATAGATACCGGTTTCATCGACGACTGGAGTGCCTGACGCATAACCATGAAGCGGTGTGAAGTTGGCATAATTTTCTTGTGCGTTCGCAGATGGCTCAGCTACAGTCCACAGAACTTTGCCGCTGGCTGCATCAACACAGAGGAGTTTTCGCTCGAGCTTACTCATGTCGCCTGGATTGTCTTTATCTAACCCATAGCCATCATGCGCAGTAACGTAAATCTTCCCTTGGAACAGTACCGGGCTGCTCGCTCCAATACCTGGAAGTTCGGTCTTCCATAGCACATTTTCGGAATCAGACCACTTCAGCGGTAACCCCTGATCCATGGACGTTGGCAAGCCATTGCCGGCTGGACCTCGAAACTTGGTCCAGTCTCCTGCCTGCGCAGAACTGCCGTTGATGCCGCTCACCGCCAACATCAAACCAGCCGAAAGCGCCCCACACTGGGTGAAGACTGACAGCGCACGCAACGCCCTAGAGCGTTTTGACCACGAGCAACAAGAGGATACAACACCGCCAAACCGAACCGCATCCATACCAAACTCCTGAAAACTAAAGACAGGCCTAAGAGTGTTTTCACACAGCCCCTATTTTCTCGTTTTCAGCTTCAAATTCCAGCGGTGATCCCGCTTTTCGGGACACTTATCCTACCATTTACACAGCGATCGTACGTACTCAGCCGATCCATCGCGCAACCAGCCATCCAATTGGGCCAAATCCTTCAATTGTTGCCCTCGCAGCGTATCGACCACCATGAATTGGCAAGATACGTCCGCTAGGTAAGTCATATCGCCCCACAATTTCTCGAATTGCGCGACCGGATAGACATCTTCTTGGCCATGCCCCCACCGTTTCTTTACATCTTTAATAGTGATGTACGTCGGCAATCGATGCGCTAACCGGCGAACTGCCTGGTCGACCTTTTCACGATCTTTTAGTTCCGCACGGCTCAGTCCAAAAATACTGATTACCTTATCAATATCGATCCAAGTTGTCATCGAATTGTAATACGACAATTTGAATTCATCTTCCTCGCGCGGCATAGCTAGCCCCTCCAGCAGCCGCAACCGGCCATCGACCTTAGCCAAGCCTCCACCACGATCCTCTATCCGCCGGGGAATGACCTCGAAACTCAGGCAGGCACCACCGCGAATATGAGCCCCCAAGACCACAGGATCCAGCGATGCACCTAAGGTATCGATGTTGTGCAACATGAGGTATTTCAACTGCGGACGCGAATCAAGCAAATCGCCTAAGACACCGTTGCGCAGCATGTTCGGAACTTCATACCAATGCCCAATAGGATGCATACATTGTGTAGGAACGTTATCGATATAGTCGGTCGCCTCTCCTGCAGATGCAGCCCAGCCCAGTAAGGCTGCGTGGAGACTATCCCGCACTTTTTGTTTCTGCTGATCGAGTACTTGCTGCGAAGTCTCTTGCCACAAAAATCTTAAATCCCTTTGCGTCGGTACCATCCTTAAACCGACAGACATGCCAGGTGACACGATCGGCTGAACACCTTCGCAGCGCTGCGACGAGATTTGTGTGAAGTATCGAATAGGGCGCTCGGTCAGATAACTCGTCGTTATGATGTGCGGTACAATCTGGTGATAATGGCTAGCGGTCTGAGAGGATTTGGCGAGATGGACCTCTAAAAAACTCCGATGTTCTCCCTGCAGTTTACAAAATGGATTAAGAGCCTTTACAACACCTGCGCCACCCGTCCAGCGACTTCCGGCTCCAGCCGCTAAGGTCACAACCGCAACCTCGCCTTCCGCTAATGCTTTCTGTCCCAACCTGACCGCATCCGAATCCTGCTCAACTCGCAGATCATGGACATCATCGACCATCACATCTTCAACCATCGTCTGCCTCGGCAAACGATTTTGCGCCAAACCAATCCGACCGCTCAGAAGATCTAGCCGAATCTGCTCATGCTGCTCCCGATCGAAACCATTGGCCCTCAACAATTCACGTAACGTCGCGCCACTCTCTTGCTTTCCACTTTGCGTCTGCGGCAATAAACGATCGATGAGCCAGCGAGGACTCTCTGAGTTGTCACGACATCGACTTCCAAGACGCATGAGTTCCAATTGAGTCTGTTCGCTGAGCGCCCGCATTTCCTGCTTAATCCAGCCGGGGGCAAGTAGCGAGTAATAACCTTCGGGCATCGCTGCATCTTGACCGGCGAGTAGTTGTGCCCATGACCCGCGTTGATTGATGGCGAAATCGTATACGACCGGCTCCATCGCAAAAGCCAAGCTGGCTTGCATACTCTGTTTGGTTGCCCTCATGGTTTCAAGCAACCAATCTTTGGCTTGGGGCTTGATATCCGGATCAAAAATGAAGCCCATACCTCCACCAGCCATACCACCGAGCATCCAGAATCCCCAGAATTGCTCACCAAACTTCTTACGGGCTTGTTCGATCAGTGAATCAGTAAAGTGATTTGTGCAGGCTGGAATGATATTTTGTAAGGCGTGCTTAAAGTTCTCGGTCGTCAATGCTCCGAGGCGTTTCAAATCACCCTCTTCCAGGGCCTTGCGAATTTCCCCTAGCAAGCCAATTGCATGTTGTCGTGCCTGCCATTCCTTCGGACTGCGCAGCAAATATTTTTCTGTCACCATCTCCAGGATGGGGCCAACATTTTGAGCCATCCCTCCATGCACCAGTACTAAGCTATCTTGCAACTTTCGGAAAGTATCAGCAGCCTGGCAATTTGCATCCATCGAATCATGCCGAGGCAGCAAACAACCACGGCTGATTCCAAACTCAGGATCGCCTTCGGACGACACACTGCCATGAATCCATTTGATACCTGGCCATACACCACCAGAGTCTTGCCAGCCTCCACCTGAACCACCGAGCCATTCTCCTAAAATTGCGCGGGCTGCGACAAGTCTACGCTCAATTTCTTGTAAGCCGTTTTCGAGCGAAGCGATCTGACCAGTCGCCCGCATCAAAGCTGAAATTAGACAGCCCAATAAATTCGTAGATACAGCAAGTCTTGAACCCTTAGGAATATCGTTGACCTGACTGACAACCTCCAAGCCCAAGCCATCTCGTCCCAATAACGTATGCAAAAGATGCGTGATCGGTAAATGGCAACCTTCCATAGCAGGGGGTACGATTCCAGCGGCGATTAAAGCAGCCTTCAGTAAGCCGAGATAGTCTTTCGCAAAGTCGAATACATCATCAATTTGATCGATTTCAGTGACGGCTTGCAAATCAACACTGACCAATCGCAAGACAGGTCGATCGATGACACGTACATACGCTTCCACAGGCGGTTTCGGCGCGGCATCGCGTTTATAAACCGCTAAATCGATAGAGGCATTAATTACCTGAGCACCCTCAGGAAAATCCATGCCAAGAAAAAATATATCACTCCAGCCAGAGTGTGAAAAATCCATGCGAACTGAAGTCTTCTCAGCTAGTACAGGATAGACTCCGGTAACTTCATCTCGCTTCAACAACTCCCGCACCATTCGCAAAGGATGATCACCCGGATGCCCGACTCTGAACATCCACTGATTTCCCTTTACCGTTCGTACGCTGCGACGCACTTGATCTGCCAAGGTTTGAAAAGCGAGTTGATAATAGGCTTTGGCCAAAGCACTGGTCAAAGCCAATGTCGCACCACTGGTGCGCTGCATGGCTAACATGCCATCGATGGCTTCGACAAATCGCCTCGATAACATATGCTCATGGGCTTCATGCGGAATCAACCCGGCACTTCGCGCAGAAAGTCTTGTCGGCAATTCATATCGATAAATGGCACTCAAGAAGAACATCGCACGCACGCGATGGTAAAGATTGGGTGCCTCACGCCAAAAATGATCGAGTGTCTTGGCAGCCTCCAACAATTCCTCTTCGGATAAACCAACACAAAACTGCATTAGCGATCGATGACGCAAAGCATCATGGGGCGACACAATCGTTTCAATTAAGTCTTGTCCTACTCGGCTCGCTTTCGCATCGGTAGTCATCCGATTCACCTCAGTCAATCGGACAATTTTTTAGTCCGACTCTTCTTTTACCGCCCAGACACTAAACTTATTCTCGATCCTCAGTGACCACCACTGGATGATTAGCTATCGAGTCTTCATTCATTTCAGCTTCGAACCGAAATCTTCGATGTACGACACGTGATTACTCAATGTCGGCTTACAGCTTGCTGTGATAAGAGCTCTACCATATCCGTCAATACCTTATCTCGATCGACGCCTGAGAGCGAAAAGGCTAATTGCGCAGACAGCAATCCATACTTCATACCAATGTTGTAGCGACTACCGTTGATTTCGCAGGCCAAATAGCGTTCGCGGGAAGCGACTTCATTCAACGCTTCAGCTAAAGCAATTGCTCGCCCAGGATTGCGTTCTGCAATTTCAGCAAGCACATCCATCGAACTGCTCGTCAGCACGTGCATCCCAAAAAAGCAAAGATAGGTTCCACTGCGAAAACCCGATATCGTGAGTTCCTGCTCAGCTAATGTCGGGGTTGGCTTCTCGATAACTCGCCGCACTTCGTAAAGGTGCTCGCTACGGGGCAATCTATTTCCGCCTACCGTACCAAAATAAGGAAGCATATGCTCACGAGTTGGCTGAACGGCTGACACGGCGCAAGACTCTGTTTGAGCGGCTTCGATTAACTGCTCGGCGCAGCTTTTACCAATTCGACTCAGATAGAGATGATCTCCGACCAAATGCAGCACGGGCTCATCGCCCATAAACCCGCGAGCAGAGAGCAACGCATCACCATAACCGCGTGGTTGGTCCTGGGTGACAAAGGTCAGACGATCGACATATCTCCCAGCCGCCATCGCATAGGCATCCCTGTCGCCAGGTCGAATAACAATCGCCAAGGAATCGATCCCCGCGGAGTCAATTTCCTCGATAATCATCTCCAGAGCAGTCTTTTCCAGACCGTCGCGATCTACCAATCGCTGCAACGGGAGCCCGTTCTGTCCTGGTCCGGCTGCTGTAATCACCGCTTTTTGAACCCGCATAGCATCTGACTCCCAAAACCAAGGCACCCCGAAGGACGTATAATTAAGGTCAATCCCATCGTAATTCGCACCACGGATGCTCCCAAAGCATCGAAATGCCTTTATCCCCCTCAATCCGGTTTGCGATGGTCCGATTGTAGCGGTAGATTATCGGTAGTAGACCTATTAAGGTGCTACCCACTTTAGCCCCCCACCCACTCGGAGTGTTTTGGAATGTCATCCAACAAGGACTTTTATTCATCTCAGTCTTCCGACAACGCGTACCAAAGCCCAAGCTATTCGTTTGGCTCCTCGGTGACCGACGATTGGGCAGTGGCTGCCTCCAGAACAACCTTCCTGCGAAGAACCTACGCCCACTTAGCAGGAGCTATCGGCCTGTTCATTGCCATCGAAGCTTTCTTGTTGACCGCAATACCTGAAAACTCTTTGCAATCGATCATCGGGTTGCTGACCGGCGGACGCTGGAATTGGATGATCGTCTTGGGTGCGTTCATGGGAGTCTCTTGGCTGGCCGAATCGTGGGCTAATTCCAATTCTTCGCGCGGCATGCAGTACATGGGCTTGGGCCTTTACACTGTTGCGGAAGCGGTCATCTTTTTACCGCTGCTCTACATTGCATCACGTTTCTACCCAGATGCAATTCCGGTAGCAGGTATCATGACCGCAATCATGTTCGGTGGTATGACCATTGTCACACTGATCACCAAAGCCGACTTCTCTTGGATGGGTCGCTATCTGTGCTGGGCTGGTTTCTTGGCCCTCGGTTTAATTCTCTGCTCAGTTCTATTCGGTTTTAACTTGGGCATCTTTTTCACCGGTGCGATGATTGCCCTGGCTAGTGGTTACATTCTTTATCATACCAGCAACGTCATGCATCGATATCGTGAAGATCAGTACGTCGCCGCTTCGCTCGCACTGTTTGCTTCAGTGGCCTTACTCTTCTGGTATATTTTACAGTTCGTGATGAGCCTTCGCAGCAACGATTAACTTTGTCTCGACTTGGTTGCCAGCAATAGCTTAAGTTCAAGGAGGCCTTGGGTGACGTATAGAGTATCCTTATTCGGTTGGACCGGTTCTTTAGTGCTCTATAGCTTTATTCTACCGGTGCTATGCGTCGCCCTTTCGTCGACCTCATTCGCTTTTCAAGATGATGAAGAGGTCGACGAGAACGATGCGATCACACTTGCCCCACGTTCGCTGCGACGTGAGATTAGTGAAGCGCAAAGAGATATAGAATCGCAGCGATACGCTGAAGCTGTTGAGACTCTCGGCAAGATCTTAATGGAAACTACCGAAGAGGAGGAGATTGATGGCGAAGTCGTCTCTCAAGACTACTTCGTCAATCGTCGCTCCGAGGGACTCATCACTGGCAGCATTCGTACCAAAGCGGCCGAACTGCTAGAGTCATTACCAGAAGCGAACCGCGAACTCGTTGAGATCCGCTATGGAGTCACCGCGCAACAATTGCTCGACGAAGCGATCTCGAAATTCGACTGGTCAGCCATTCAAACCGTATCGCGTCAATATTTTCACACCAAAGCGGGCTACGAAGCGACTCTCTTACTGGCGCGGCGATCATTGACTGAAGGGCGACCACTCTCAGCGGCTTTAGCGATCGAACGACTGCTCAAGAGCAGGGGAGCCGTCGCAAAGTATGGTCCTAGGTTAGCCCTTTTTGCTGCGAGTTGCTGGCTCGAATCAGGTAGAACCGATAAAGCCCTCGCCGTCATGCTGGAGGGCAACAAGCTCTTCGCAGGCCAGACCGCAACTTGGCGAGGCAAGGAATTCGCCTTCGCTGAATCAAAGGTTTGGATCGAAAGCGATCTTTCCATCCAGGCCCGTACAGCCCTGACTCCATCTCTAGACAAGAATTGGTTAATCGCCGGCGGTAATTCGCAACGCAACGGCGAATCGGCAGCCGGTCTCCCTATGCCATCGCCGATTTGGCAAGTGCCGCTTACCCGCGGTCGACCAGATGAGATCCGCTTGCGCAATTACCTAGAAGGTAGAAGCCCCGCTGCCCCAGCCTTATTTCCATCAGCAGCTGCAACCATTATCGGCAACACGATTGTGTACAAAACCGTAGACCATGCTCTGCGAGGCGTTAATGTCGAAACCGGCAAACTGCAGTGGGAACAATCGTTAAGCAGCAGTCGCTGGGAGTCATCACCCCAGTTCTTCCCGATGGGAATGGATGTTGAAGCGACACTGCCAAATAACTTAGCCAACCGAGTTTGGGGTGAAGTTCCATTCTGGCAAGTGAGCAGCGATGGCGAACAGATCTTTATCATCAGCCAACCCTCAGATCGAGAGCTAGAAGAACAAAATGCTGCTCAACTTCGCAATCGATTTCAGAATTTTGCTCTGATGTCTCAGAACATCAATTACCTAGAAGCCTGTAGCCTCAAAGGTGAAGGAAAGTGGGTTTGGCGTGTCGGCGGATTAGATGGAGAAGATGAGCCAAAACTTGCCGGCGCATTTTTTTGTGGTCCTCCCTTGCCAGTTGAAGACCAACTCTACTGTGTTGCCGAGGTCAATGGCGAAACAAGCTTGGTTGTCCTAGATTCCGAAACCGGCGCCTTGCAATGGTCACAACAACTCGCGCAAAACCCTACCGCAAACTTTGCGGATACGCCACCGCAATTCTCAGCCAATAACCAGGTTGCATATGCCGACGGAATTGTGATTTGCCCTACCGGAACTGGAGTAGTGATAGCTGTCGACGTCGCCTCACGAACGCTGAGATGGGCTTTCCGTTATCGCGATACCTTGCAGGCCAATATGGGCCGTGGCATGGCGTTCAATCAGATGGTACGTAGAGAAGTTGATCCATTAAACGAGCGACGCTGGACAGGTCTACCACTAACGATTGCAAATGGAAAAGTTTTAGTCGCCAGCCTGGAATCCGATTCTTTGATGTGCCTCGACCTTGTAAGTGGCGAATTGCTATGGAACCAGCGTCGAGAGCCATATCGCTTCGTTGCCGGCATCTACGACAACAAGGTTCTGCTCGTCGGTGATAAAGTTATCGCAGCTCTAAATTTGTCTGACGGCAAACTAGCTTGGCCTTCGCCTGCCGCCTTTCCAGACAACCGCACAGTTACGGGAACTGGTGTTCGACGAGGTGGCGATTACTTCCTACCTCTCGACAATCAAAAAATCCTACAAATCAATATTTCGACCGGTGAACTAAAGGGTTCGACGCAAACCGATGTACCGCTCGGCAATCTCTTCGCCTTCGGCGAGAAACTGCTCTCGGTAAGCCCCTTCGGCATGAGCCTCTTTTATACGCAAGAGGATCTCCAAAAGCAGGTTAGCACTCGCTTGGCAAATGCTTCCCAAGATCCCTGGA
>JAUMAI010000252.1:0-6116 GCA_032116775.1 Pirellula sp.
ATGTCGGGCAATGAAACGACAGCGCGGCTTTACGCTCCTGGAATTACTAATCGCTTTGGTTCTCTTGGGTGTGCTTGCAGCACTTGCATGGTCTATTCTTGATAATTTTCGAAATGCGGAACAGCGTGGTTGGAAGTTAGCAGCTCGCTTACAGACGGTTCGTTCAGCCAGACTATGGTTGGAAGATGATTTATTGCATTCTTCGCCAGCCCTTATCAAGCGAACTTCATCGCCTGGAACACAAGCATCATCGGTCGCATTTCGCGGGGATAGTAGAGGCTTTACGCTCCAGTACTCACCTTCCATTGATCCGCTGCCATGGCTCGAAGAGTTGCTGATGAACTCGACCGACACCTCCTCGCCCTCTTCGGCAACCCTGAACAGCTACAGTCGGCTTGGTTTATTCCCTGTCGAAGCGACTTATCGGATACAAGGTGGAACCTCGATCACGAAAACCATACGTTCGCTGGCACCAAAGAATGCTGCAGCTGAGACTCAATTGGATGAACCCACATTAACCACGAGTGATTTGTACCGCAGTAATGACAATGAGTCATCTAACCTTTCGAGCTCGAGTTCCGTTAGCACATCGACACTCGACAATATCTTTCGAGCCCGTTTTCGTTATTACAATGGAAATCAGTGGGTGTCATCCTGGAGCGCAACTGCTACACAAACACTTCCAGTTGCCATTGAGTTATCATTCGATCTCGATAATCCAGATACCCTTTCCACCGAACTAGAGTCGCCATCCAATGAAGGGTCATCCGAATCGTTATCTGAAAGTATTAATACGCTTCCAGAGGATGAACCTATCGCGGAGGTGAGTGACGATGTGGCAGAGGCGATGCTACAAGAACCCCGACAGATTCGAATTGTGGTACGTCTACCATGGGTTACCAATACGAATTCCGCGAAAAGTTCCACTGAAAACTCCGCCGATGATCTGCCGAATTCTGCTTCCAGCGCTACTAAGCGATTGAGCGACATATCAACCTCAGAGGAACTTAACCAATGAAGTTGAACAAACGACGTCGCGGAATGGCTTTATTACTGGTCAGCATGGTGATTGTATTGGTCGCCTTGGCTGCTTATGGCTATCTCTATCACATGCAAAGCCAATATAGGCTGGCTCGTGTTCAACTGGAACAGACAGAAGCGCGCCAAGCAGCGCTAAGTGGAATTGAAAAATGTCTGGCATTGGTCGATAAACCCGGAGATCTACGCGTATCAGCGGGCTCACTCGAAAACAATGAAGAGCAATTTGGCAATCAACTGCTCAATACGAGTCCAAGCAATAATAGCGATGAAGTCGTTTGGAGGTTTTCAATTCTTTCGCCTCCCACGAACTCTGGCGACAGTCCTATGGTGGATGCTCAATCCAATTATCGCTACGGCTTGGAAAATGAATCTGCCAAAATACATATCCCTACTCTGCTGCAGTGGGATCGACTCCAACCAGGTCAGGCAAATAAGTCTTTAATGAACCTACCAGGGGCTAGCAGTGAGCTTGTCACTTTATTTCTGGAGTATTGTCGCTCACCAAATCAACAGCCCAAGCAGGCGATCACGCCTGATCGCATAGCATGGTTATGGAATGGTGGAGACTGGAACCAGAACTATCGCATCGACCCCATCGAATCGCAACTCAATTCGTTCCGCTCTGAGACAAACAGAAACAGCCGTGCAGCAGCTTCCGTTGCAACTGAAAATTCGACCATAGCGGGGTGGCAACAATATTTAACGTGGGATAATGGACAGCGCAATGAGAATTGGAATGGTCAAAGGCGAATTTATTTAAACGAATCCAATCTACAAAAACTGCATGCGGAGCTATTAGATCTCTGGCCTGAGCCATGGGCTAACTTCGTTATTTTGTATCGGCAATACGGTGGTGTTCCACGAAGTGCCGCGACCAAGACGACCTCCACTGCATCGATACCCGTACCCGATTTTCAGAAGGGAGCCACGACCACCTTACGCTCCAGTCTGGACTTGATCGATATGGTGGTACGAATACCCTCCAATTCGGGGCCTCCTACGCTAATTCTAAGCCCATTTTTAAGTGAATCTCTGCAGCAGGGAGATTATTTTGGAAGGATAATAGATGAGGTCACGATTAGCCCAGATGAGTATCTCGTTGGCCTTATCGATGTGAATGAAGCCCCCGTAGAAGTGTTGATGGCAGTACCGGGAATGACTCAATCGCTCGCACAACGCTGTGTACAATCGCGTCAAGGAGCTCAGTCTCCCTCCGACCGTCGGCATGTTGGCTGGTTGGTTAGCCAAGGACTTTGTGATTTACCCACCTTCAAAAAACTTTATCCATATCTGTGTGCACGTAGCGATGTTTTTCGCATCCAAGTTCTCGGCTATCGCGATGAGTTGAGTCCAACTTATCGCGCGACAGTCGTTCTGGATGGAAGAGTTCGTCCCGCGCAAGCACGCAACTTTCAACATTGGCAGAATTGGGGCCGATTTTAATTTCGCTATCTACAGAATCGCCCCATCATCTTCCCAACCTATAGACTCACGGAACATTCGACTCATGAACATTAAGTTTCCCATTCCCGATCTTAAACTGGGAACGTCGAAACGTCGAGCGAGTCCTAAGCCAATCGCCGCTATCCATATTGGTCGCACCGATATCCACTTTCTGGTAGCTCAGAAACGTGGAAACTCTATTCGGTTTTTAGCGTCTGGCGACTTGTCTCGCGATGCTGATTTAGAGCCACTTCAACAACTAGCCGATTATTTCAAGAAACAAAAAATCAACTGTCACCACGTGCTACTGACTTTATCTCGTTCTGAATTGGAACTCACCACAATCGCTTTACCGCCGGCTGAGGAAAATGAAATATCAGCTATTGTTGCTGTTGAGGTTGAGCAACAGGTGGGTGATGTCGACGGCAGTCCGATTGCTGATTATCTCATATCTCGTCGAGATGGTTCTCGCCCTAGTGAGGCATTAGCGTTCTCCATCTCACAAAAACAATTGAATCTTTGGCTCTCTCGCGCCAAGCAGTCGAAACTCACTTTAGTAGGAATAGTTCCAAGACACTTGGCTGCTGTAAGTGTGTTGCGCAAGCAGGGGATCTTAAAAACCTCATTATCTGTCGTCATGAGTATTTACTCTGGCGAAGCGGAATTAGTTGTCTGTCGCTCGGGAGCACCCTTGTTCTTGCGAACGTTGCGAATCACGGCCGATGATCCCAGTATGTTGGCTGAGCAATTAGGGCTGGAAATTCAAAGGAGTGTTGCCTTAGCGTCGGCGGATGCAACCAGCGACGCACCTGATTTATTTCTTGTCGATGGCACCAACGATTATCAGCCGTTGCTGGACGCGTTACTGGAAAGACGTTTTGGACCTATTCAAAAGGTTGATCCTCTCGGGGCTTGGGAAAACACCGAATCCGACGGCTCTATCACTCACACCTCCTGCGAAACTCCGCTAGCGGGAGCGCTCACTGATTATTTTGATGAAGTACTAGCGATTGATTTACTTCATCCGAAAAAACCAGCGCCACCTCCGAATCCATGGCGTGGCCGAATTTTGATAGGTGGTGTAGCAGCCGCAGCCTTAGTGACCGTTGGCTATGTCCTGCGAAGCGATGTCGAAGATCTGCAATTGCAAGTAGCGGACAAACAAGCTACTTATGATGAACGATCTAAGATGGCCAACAAACTAGAAGAGAAAGCAGACGAAGTTCGCTGGGTTGAGCGATGGATGGAAGATCAAGTCCATTGGCTCGATGAATTACAAACTCTTTCTTCTCAACTGCCAGCAGGACAGTTTGCGACGATTCGACGTTTAACAGCGAATGCCCAGGACCAAAATGGGTTGATCGATTTATCCGTTCAAGTAAGTGAACCAGAACGTGTCGCTGAACTCGAAAATAGCTTGCGCACTGCACGCTTCACTGTCACCAGTAAACGAGTCAGCGAACAGGGGGCTGCTGAAGAATATCCCTGGCAATTCGAAACTCGTGTTGCATTTCCGATCAATGTAGAGAAGCAGTACGATTACATAGAACCGACGAAGACTGCCGAAAATAGTTCCGACCCTAATAAAGCTCCAGCTGTAAACGCACCAGCGGCTTCTCCGAGTGAGCCAGCATCTGCGGAGAGTCCAGCATCCACGGCAAGCCCCGTATCTTCTGAAAACAAAGCGCAACCCTCCGGCGATACTTCAGCGAAAGAATCAGGAGCTTCATCATGAATCCGCGTACAAAATGGCTCATAGTGGGTGTTGCCGTCCTTGGGTTACTCTACGTTGGTGACTATTCCTACCGAACATTTATCGAGGAACCGACGAAGAGGGCAGAAGCAGCCATTGATCGACTAGATCGGCAACTCCAAGATGCAGCAGACACACAGCTGGTCGCTAAAAAAGTAAGCCAGAAACTAGATACCTTTGCTGGTCGTTCTCTGCCGCATGATCCTGCTGTCGCTCGCTCAGCTTATCAAGACTGGCTCTTGAAACTCATGGAACGCCATCAAATGATCGGAATATCCATTGATGCTTCTAACCCGATCCCTATCGAGATCAAATCGCGAACCAATAAAAAAAGAAATCGACTCATCGGTCATAGGATCAATTATACGGTACACAGCAAAACTGCTTTGCCGCAGTGGGTCGAATGGATGCGCGAGTTTGAGCAGGCTGGTCACCTACATAAGATTAAAAATCTTTCCCTGGTGCCACTCGGTAATGGAAGTGAACTCGATGTGAACATGACGATTGAGGCACTTTCTCTGCAAGCTACGGATCGACCCGATACTTTGAGTGACTGGTATCTTGATCCGCAGCAGGAACCTTCCGGCAGCGGCCTCGCCATGTTGGTTCAACGCAATATTTTTGCCCGCGGTTTTTCGAAGTCGTTAGCTGCGATTCGTCTGCAAGCGATCACATTCAATCGCCGTGGGGAAGGTGAGGCTTGGTTTGATATTGGTGATAATAAGGGGACTCAGATTATCACTTTAGGCGATACTTTAAAGGTTCCGATCCATGAGGTAAGAGTCCTCGAGGTTCTACCGGACCGCATGAAAATTCGGGTCAACGGTACTGAAATCGAGCTAACGATTGGCAAAACGATCGGGCAGGTGCTGGACCCCACGGGTACATCTGACGTACCTCCATCCGACGCAGTCACCACCAATACCACGGAAACTGCAGCCAGCCCAGCAGTTGCAGTAGAGGCTCCTAGCGCCACCACTGAGAAGGAGAAGCCCTAATGTCACGAATCACCTCCTCCGCCGCCATCGTTGCCATCGCTACATTCTTTGCGACCACCCAAGTTGAAGTAGCGTATGGACAAATGTTTGGCAAAAGATCGTTAGGCGCCACCTTGAGACCACAGCCGCGTCCTGGTGCAGCAGCCAGCACCGTCACCGCTGATGCGACGGGTGAAGTGGAAGGCTCGGAGCGATTCGTGAGAGGCAATCGCTCTAGTCGCGATTTCGTCGGCTCTGATCGGCGAGAACAGAGTGGTTTTGTTGGAAGTCAACAGGCATTGGGTACAGGCAGAGTCGTTACCGCGACTGAAAGTTTAGAAGCGGAGGCTGATCCTACAGCTCGTATTAATCCACCGCTACCCAACCTTCCTCCGCGAGCGATTTACTTTCCGAGGTTAGTTCTTGATCCTACTTCGTTTTCTTTTTCTGAAGCCAATAAAAAGAAAGATATTCAAGACCAACAACGTTTTGAAATGATCGAGGGAGCAATACCTCTTTCGTCAAATGAAAAGTTCCGTATCACAGCGGAACAACGAGTCGATCGCTACTCTAACGGTAAGGTGAAACTAATTCGCGATGGCGAGAAAGCGATTTTGACAGGAACTGTCTCCACCATCGCCGAGGCAGAACAATTGCAGATCTTGCTCTCTTTTGAACCTGGGATTTATCAGGTTGAAAATCAACTTGAGATCAAATGATGCCTACCCCTCACGTTAGCTTCTCGTTTTAGCCGTAGGCTAGGTAGGCTACCGTTTGGGTAGACACTCTTTTCCCTCTTGAGCTTTCTCTCTAAGTGCTCCCCTCGCCCCGGCGTTTTTGCGGAGCAAAAATCGACAGGGGGGAGAGGGGCTGGGGGTGAGGGGGAATCAGCTCCGCTTCGC
>JAUMAI010000253.1:0-4810 GCA_032116775.1 Pirellula sp.
TGTAGCCGCACTGTACTGATGTGTGAACCAAAACGTGCAATCTGTGTTTTTGTGTAGGTATGTATGCAATTTTAAAAAAACAGAGTGTATTTCTACTAAGGCATTGCATGGAGAGGGGGCCTGTATAGGTCAGCTTTTACAAAGCGTAAAATAAGAATCAAGTACGACTCTTATTTTCACATTCGTGGCCTTGGAATGCAATTACGGCTAACCGGTAAAATTAGGGCGAATATACATCTCGATATTGAAACTACAAATGCGGAATGACTTGCTAGCGAGAAACCTCGGGGGCAAGGGTTGGGTACTCGATATGGGGCAAATAGGTCTGGTGTAGTTTCTGATTCGCAGCAGTCTTGAGATCACTGGCGGGCGTGGAGAGTAAGAGTTTTGATAATGTCGATTGCTTATTCCGAAGCAGAATTAGGTTCAAGTGAAATAAACTCTCGACGGCATGATCTCGACGCGCTGCGGGCCTTTGCCATGCTGCTGGGAATCGGGCTGCATGTTTCTTTGAGCTTCTTTCCGCTTCCATGGCCTGTTCAAGATACGCAACAAAGCGGATTGTTCGCCCTCTTCATGTTAGCGATTCATGGTTTTCGCATGCAGCTTTTTTTTCTGCTGAGCGGTTACTTCACCATGATGGTCTATCGTAAGCGCGGGATGAAGTCATTATTGAAGCAACGTATGATGCGCATCGGAGTGCCATTTATACTGGGTGTGATTACGATTGTGCCCGCTTTTAATATGATTAGTTGGCTGGCTATCGTGAGTCACAAAGGTCAAACCAGTCAAGCCTTCGCTGATACTGAACAGCCATTTTCGCCCCTATGGCTTGCTACGATTAATAATGATCAGCAGAGATTTCGAGAGCGCATCTTGATTGATGATGTCAATGAAAGGCATCCCAAACTCGCCATACCACTGCTTAATTGGTGCGCCTATTCAGGCAATATAGAACAGGTCCAGATGCTGCTCAAGCGAGGTGCTTTTATTGATGGTGTTGCGGGAGACGGTTCAACCTCTCTTCATGCAGCATCATTTGCGGGTCATTCAGATATTGTTGAGTTACTTCTAAAACGAGGCGCAAACGTTCAACTTAGGAATAGCCAGGGAGAAACCGCTTTACAGGCCGCGCAGCATGAGTACAGCAGTGTTGTTGCAATATCGTCATTACTTCAATTGACTCCTCCAGAGGAAATCGCATGGCGTGAAGGTAGAGAAAGGATAAGCGATTTACTCGAACCTTTAAGTTTGCCACTGGAGGAGAGTGCCAATAAAAGGGAAGTTACAGTTCGTATAGGTTGGCGGGAAGCATATTCTACGTGGTTGCATAGTAGCAACTTTCAGCTTTCCCTCTGGGGAAGAAAACTGCATCTGTTTGATACGGATCTCTTTCACCACTTGTGGTTCTTGTGGTTTTTGCTCGGCATGCTAGGACTGTTTTTTATCATCACAGCTATTCAGCAGTATTGTTCCATGTCCGTATTTAGAAACCTCCCGACTAGCCATTGGACACGCTGGTTGTGGATAATTCCAGCAACCATGTTACCTCAATATTTTATGGCCTTTTGGGTTCCAATGGTGGGTCCCGATACCTCCACGGGATTATTTCCACAGCCTCATGTCTTCTTTTACTATTTCATTTTCTTTTGGTTTGGCGTGATGTACTTCGATGATCAGGACACACAAAGACGATTAGGGAGTAGGTGGTTTTTGTCATTGCCAATTTCCCTATTGGTCATCTTCCCGCTATGTCTTATCACCCTACGTATGCCATTGTGGTCGACGATTTGGCAGCCCCTTTATGCGTGGACTATGATTTTTAGTTTGATTGGTCTATTTCGAGCCACCATGCGGCGAGATCGCCCCGTGGTTCGCTATGTAGCAGATGCAGCATACTGGTTATATTTAACTCATCTACCTTTGGTAGTGCTGGTTCAAGCGATGGTGCGTGATTGGGAGGTCAATTCGTTACTGAAATTTCTTTTTATCAATGTCGTGGTAACAAGCCTACTACTAATATCTTATCATTATATGGTTAGGCATACTTGGATCGGTGTGATGCTTAATGGATCAAGAAGGAAGCAAGAGACGGCGACGAAGCAATCATTGGGCGCGATCACAAATTGAGGAGTTAGATACATGAACATCCATCGTCGCTTGTTCTTAACTACCATGGCTGGTGCCTATCTTTCTGGTAGCACGGGAAAAGAACTTGAAGCTGGTGAGTCGAGCGAAAAGATCCGCTTGGGTGTCATCACAGATCTGCACCAGGATATCATGCACGATGGCCCAAAGCGGATGCGGCAGTTTCTTGAAGCTATGCAGGTATTTCAGCCGCATGCGCTTCTTCAGCTCGGGGACTTTGCTTATCCCAAAGCGAGTAACGACGTTGTACTGAAGCCACTGCAGGAATTCGGTTGTCCAGTGCTGCATGTTCTTGGAAATCATGACATGGATGCTGGATTTACCAAGGAGCAATGCGTGCAACGATGGGGAATCGCTGGGCGTTTTTATAGTCAGCTGATTAAAGGCTATCGTGTGGTTGTGCTGGATGGTAATGATCGAGGTTCGCCCAATTATCGGGGTGGTTATCCAGCCTATATCGCAGAAGATCAGCTCGGTTGGCTTAGTGATACACTTGGAGGATCCGCTGAGCCGATTATAGTAATCTCTCATCAGCCGTTAGCTGGACCTTCAGCTATTGACAATTTTACTCAAGTACAGAAGTTGCTTTCCGGTCATGCCTCAAAGATTCTCTTAGCGATCAGCGGGCATACGCACCTTGATTACTACACCGAAATAGACGAAGTGAAATATCTCCATGTAAATTCTGCCTCTTATTACTGGGTTGGTGATAAGCATCGGCACGACAGTTACCCGATGGAAGTTCATAAATCCCATCCGACAATTTCGCATACGTGTCCTTACGACTCAGCCTTGTTCGCGGAAATAATCATCGATCCAAAAAGCAATACTATTGAAGTCGTTGGCAGGGAAACAAATTGGGTCGGAGCCACACCTGAAGCGCTTCAGTTTCGTCCCAGTGCTGGAGTGGATTTAGGAGAGAATATTACCCCCCAAATCCGCTCAAGAACGCTGAGGATCTAGGGCGTGATCGAGGAAGCAAAATTGGCCGATCTATTCTTTCGTGTGTCTTTCTTTTACCTTTAAGGTTAGTTCGATCATTCCTGTTTCTCTCGGTGTGAAACGGGGGCGGTATACGCAGGTCAGACAGGTGCCAGGAAAAATCAGTACGGCGTAGTTTTGGTATCGAAGCTTTTTTAAAAAGGTCTGAGCAATGCTCTCAGAATCAGTTGATGTTCGACGCGGGCCCAAGATCACCAAGCTCGAAACCGTAGTGCCGCATGATGTAATGCCCGGCTTATTGGCCTTGCGAATACATACCGATGGCGGCACGGCTCAGGGCTTACCGCTGATTGGACATGGGGAAACGTACTACATACCAACTGCGGCTGCGGCTGTGATTCATGACTTTTTCGCTCCACGACTGTTGGGCGCTGATGCAGGGGCAATCGAAAGTCACTGGCGTTTTCTTTATGAGCGCATGATTGCGTTTGGTGGAACGGGTGCCGAACTCCGTGCGTTATCGGCAGTTGATGTGGCTCTCTGGGATCTGGCAGGTCAGTTAGTGAATCAACCTGTATGGAGGCTCTTGGGAGGGCCCGTGCGAGAATCCATTCCGGTATACAACAGTTGCGGTGGGCCTTTTTACGGTCGCTCCAATCGCAAGATTCCCGCTGCATCAGGCTGGCCTGGTCATGGCGATCCAGGGCAGCCAGGTCCCTTGGAAGATAATTGGGCCAGTATGAATACTCCTGCCGACTTAGCGGAGGAACTCATTCGTTTAGGCTATCGAGGGATGAAGTTATGGTCTTTCGATGCAGTCTATCGCCGCCGTGGCGGTCAGTATCTAACACCACAGGATATCGAAGAGGGATTAGCTCCGTTTAGGGCCATTCGTGACCGAGTTGGTGATAAGATCGAGTTGATGCTCGATGGTCATGGTTTTTTTTCTTTAGCTGCTGCTCGGCGGATTGAAGAGGCGATGCGCGAAGTAAAGCCTTTGTGGATGGAGGATATCCTGCGGCCGGATTCCGTTCAGGCAATGGTCGCTTTTCGCAATCATTGCAAGGTACCGATTGCGGTAAGTGAAATGTTGGTGACCCATGAGCAATATCGAAATGTGCTCGAGTCTCAAGCTGCTGATTTCATCATGATTGACCCTACTTGGGTCGGTGGGCTCACGGCGACAAAACGTCTGGCGGAATTAGCACAGATTTATAACGTCCCTACCCTAATGCATGACTGTACTGGACCATTGACGCTTCTGACTGGTGCCAACATATGTGCCGCAAACAGCGGAGTCGCAATGCAGGAGACTGTTCGGGCTCACCTCGCCACGCTTTATCCTTTGCTTATTGATCAAAAGATCGAAGTTTCAAACGGCCATCTGCCCTTACCTTCTCGTGCCGGCATTGGGGCTCGGTGGTTACCTGAGCTATTTGAGACTTCACATCCAGGTTATCGTGTCACTCAGGGAGGTTAGACTCACCAAGCTAGCGATCTGGAAGTATGTTGGGCTTAGAACTCCGTTCGGCTACCATGCATTAAGCCACGAATGTAGCCATAAGCGAATAAACGGCCAAGCATCGTATAGCCCGGCTCACCATCATCCTCTCCAACCATTTGCGGAACATGATCTGGACGGAGAGGTCCCTCGAAGCCGACGGCAAAGAGGGCACGCATTGCGGCAGCCATATTTGTTTGGCCATTATCGTGGAATGTC
>JAUMAI010000254.1:0-6696 GCA_032116775.1 Pirellula sp.
CTAGATTACCATATGTTTATGATATACGATAAAGATGGTTATTTGTTGCATGGTTTTCACATAGAAAGAATAAGATAATATGAATTTTTTTGAATATAATAATACCGACATTACAATTGACGAATGTAATACACCAGCTAAAACAAAGATGTTTGCAAACTTTATAGATGAATATCATTCCTATGTAAAATACAAAGTAGTGCCACAAAGAAGAATTAATTGGTTAGTATGGTATGGAACAGAGTTAGTAGGTGCAATTGGAATAAGTAGTTGTGTGTTATGTGTAAAGGATAGAGATAATTGGATAGGATGGAATAAAGAACAAAGAATGAAGTTATCTAATAGTATGGCAAACAACTATCGTTTCTGCTTAAAACCGGATAGTGGTATTAAGAATTTAGGTAGTAGAGTATTAAAAATGATTAGACAAGAAGGTGCAAAGAGATGGAAAGAAAGATATGGTGATGACTTACTACTAATGGAAACATATGTTCTAAAGAATGAAAATAGAAGAGGTGCAGTATATCTTGCAGACAATTGGACACATGTAGGACAAACAAGCGGAACAAGTATATCTAAATCACCAATAGGATTATGGGCAAGAAGAGGAGTAAATGATGCAAGAGGAATATTAGCAAGAACAGACCCAAAAGCAGCAATAGCTAAATACGCAAAAGATGGTAAACATTATAGAGTAAGTGAGAGTGAACCAAAGATGGTATTTGTAAAACCATTAGTAAAAGATTGGAAAGAAAGAATACAAAATGAAAAAGAATAAAGACATAGACCCAATATACCCACTCATTATTGCATATCTCCTCACCATTACAATATCTTTGTTAATTGAGGTATATACTACAAACTAATGTTAAGCGTGTTAAAATAACATAAGAAAACAAATTATGGCATTTCAAAAAGGAAACCAATTAGGAAAAGGAAGACCACCCGCCTCCATCCAGACACCATGAATATTGGGTTAGCCAATGGACATGCTGGATATATACCGCCACTGGCACATTTCGCACTCGGAGGCTACACGACTTGGCGTGCTCGCACCAGTTGCCTCGAAGAAGGGGCTGAATCCAAGATGGTCATGCGATTGACCGAATTATTGGCAGAGATTCAAACCCGACCACAGCAAGCCAAACCGACGGCAGAAGATACGAACGCCAAGAATTCAAAACAGCCTCCACCATCGCCAATATCACCGAGGGAAAGCCTGCACTATCTAGAAACGCAAGACGATTGGAGAGTTGAACTCGTAGCTCACGAACCGCAAGTTAAAGATCCTGTAGCTATGCAGATTGATGAAAGTGGGCGAATTTGGGTTATTGAGATGTCTGATTATCCCAAAGGACCGGCACCAAACTCTCCACCGCTTGGCCGCCTAGTAATTCTCGAAGATAAAGATGGAGACTTGTTTTTTGAGACATCGTCCGTATTTGCAGATGAATTACTCTTCGCTACCGGCGTGCAACTCTGGAAAGATGGGGCACTCGTAACCGTCTCTGGCTCATTGGTCTGGCTACGCGATACCGATGGTGATGGACAGGCGGACAAACGAGAGATGATGCTACAGGGATTTCAAGAACAGAATCCTCAACTTCGCGCAAACGACCCCACGATCGCTTGGGATGGACGACTCTATATTGCAAATGGTTTAAGAGGTGGAACCATATCGTACCGCGATAGTAATGATCGATTGCAATTAGCCAACTTCGATCTTCGAGTGAACCTTCTCAAGGACACCGTACAACTCGTAACAGGGCCAGCCCAGTTCGGTATGACTTGGGACAAAAACGGCAATCGCTACTTTTGCGCCAATCGACAGCCATGCCGTGAGGTCCAGCTCGAACCATATCAACTCGCCTTGAGCCCTGTAAGCAATATCGCATCCGCAGTTCGCGATGCCTCACCAGCGGAAGCTGGCTCAAAGGTTAGACCTTTGGTCAACGCCTGGACAACATCCAATCTACATGCGGGCCAATTCACCGCCGCCTGCGGCGTCCTGGTAACGCATAGTCCTCAATTCAACGGCACAGCGTGGGGGCAGGTTCTGACATGCGAGCCAACTGGCAGCCTAGTTCAACGCCGAAGCATCGAACGCTTAAACGGCCGCACAGATGTTGTCGATGCGCCGCCGGAACGCGAGTGGCTGGCAAGCCGGGACCCTTGGTTTCGGCCAGTCAATCTCTACGAAGGTCCAGGTGGCGAAATCTATGTACTCGATATGTATCGCGCTGTCATCGAACATCCAGAATGGGTTCCGGAGGAATTGAAAAACAGACCCGATGAGCGACTCGGAGACAAGGCTGGCCGAATCTATCGTTTGGTGCGGAACAATGACACGCTATCCCAGGCTTGGAACCAACTGAGAGCTCAAGGGAAGGATAAATCATCGGATGAATCGCTGATCGACCAATTGAAGTCTTCATCAGTCTGGGTTCGTAATACTGCAGCCCGCTTGCTTCTTCAGTCTTCACCATCCTCCTATCCCAACCAAAACAAGTTATTCCACAGCCTGCTTCAATCCGATGGATTCACCGATGGCAAGTTAATAGCACTGGGACTCCTTTCCGCTCGTGGAGAACTTAATGACTCATTTCTAGATATCGCGCTAGCCGACTCGAGCAACCTAGTACGAACAGCGGCGTGGCGTCTTGTGGCAGATTATGGCCAATCTCAATCCGTTGCCAAACTGCAGAATCACTTGCTCAAATCGTTACAGAGCTCCGATCGAGATGAATTTCGTGCTGCATTGTGGGCGTTTGCTCATCAGCCTGAAGCTGATCGCAATGCGAATTTGCAATTATCAGACTCAGCTTTACCCATCCTCGCTGAGCAGTTGGCAGTGTGTCATGAAGATAGCGTGACACTCATGGCGATTTCCGCTGCCATTCAGAACCATGCCTCACCTTGGCTGGAATCCTTCGTCAAGCTAACGCTGCCTCAATTATCTAAACAACAAATTGGCAGTGGCGGTGATGCGAATCTCCAAACATCCGTTTCGGTCTGGTTTGAATTGGCGATGGCTCAGAATCTGGAGAAAACAACCAACTTATTACAAGAGCAAATCCCCCAACTGCTCAACAAGTCCGACATGCCGAACTCTACTGGTATCCTGCTTGCATCGATCGATGGTTTTATCAATGGGAAAGGAAAACTCGATCCGGTCCAACTTTCGAATATCGCAGTCATTTGCAAGTCATTACTCACATCCGCGAACGCTACCGAATTGCAACGCGTTCAAGCTCTGCGTCTACTGACAAAAATTGATAGAAATGCAGCGGAAACAGTAGCAGTAGAACTATTAAACGCGTCAGGCGCTTCAGTTGTTCGCACTGCGATCCAAGTGCTACAAGACAATAGTTCTCCAGAAGTCTCACAGCTGTTTCTGAGTCATTTTGCTACCGCTCCACCAGCCTTGCGGATCGATTTTTTAAATGCAATCCGCTCAAAGCCTAGTCGCCTTGCTCTCTTACTGACCGAACTTGAAAACAGAAAGCTTTCGCCGTATCTGATCGATCTAGCGCAGCGAAACGCGATCCTTAGTAGCCTGGGCAACGACGACAAACCAAAATGGCAACGCTTATTGGGAGGAGAAATATCGTCGGATCGCGAGGCGATCATTGCCAAGTATCGCCAAGCCTTTTCTGCCAAGACCGATGAAGCTCGCGGAAAAAGTTTATTCACACAACACTGTGCTGCATGTCATAAAATCGACGATGTAGGCACACCCGTTGGACCTGACATTTCCGATTCTCGAGAGCAATCCTTTGAAAAACTTCTGGTCGCCATATTAGATCCTAATCGAAGCATCGATGCCAACTATTTCCGCTACGTAGCCAGCACTATAGATGGCGAAATCTTCGAAGGACTGCTGGCTGAAACCTCAGCCAAACAAGTGGTACTGAAGGGCCAGAACGGTGTCTTGCACACCATTTCTGCCGATAGCCTACAGGGACTTAAGGTATCGGAAACTTCCATGATGCCAGTTGGCTTTGAATCCCAGGTTACGCCAGAGCAAATGAATGATCTCCTTTCCTACATAAAAAATTGGCGATACCTGAAGGAAGGCGTTCCTGGTAAAGCAGCGTTTGTTCCGACCAAATAACGTTTTCTTCTACACTTATTCCGAAAATTAGCTTTGGCTAAATCTAGGACTGACATCCCGAGGATCTGAATAGGCAGACTATGAAAATTGAAGCTGTTGATTTCTTTTATTTATCGATGCCGCAGGTTCTAGATATCGGTGACGGCAGCCAAGATGCACTGCTAGTGCGTGTTGTTGCAGATGGCTTGGTTGGCTGGGGGGAATGCGAAGCAGCTCCGCTAGTATCGATAGCCAGTCTTGTCTGTCCCATGTCCCATAGCGCTTGCAAACCCGTTGCGGCAAGTGTTCTCGGTCAGCGTTTGGAAACTCCCGACGATATCCGACGAATAGGCAATCTTGTTCGAGCTAACAGCCTCGATTTATTACAAGCAGACCATACCCTTTCAGGGATCGACATTGCACTTTGGGATCTACTTGGCAAAAGATGTGAAGAGCCTGTCTGGAAACTTCTAGGTTATAAGGCAAACTATGCCAAGCGTCCTTATGCGTCTGTTTTATTCGGCGATACACCACAGGATACACTGCGTAAAAGTCGAGCCATTGCGGCCCAAGGCTTTCAAGCCGCGAAATTTGGCTGGGGACCCTTTGGTGCTGGTACCGTAGACGCGGACCGCGAGCAACTCTATGCCGCGAGAGAAGGAATTGGTCCCGATGGTATTTTGTTAGTAGACGCTGGCACAATCTGGAACAACGATTTGGAGCAGGCGAGAGCACGTTTAGGAATACTACAAGAGGTGAGGGCAACTTGGTTAGAGGAACCTTTCGTATCTGGTGCTCTAAGTGAATATGCTGCATTGGCTAAGGAAAGCGGTGCGGTTGGTTTAGCTGGGGGAGAAGGTTGCCACAATTACTACATGGCTAAGCACATGATCGATTATGCCAACTTAAAGTTTGTGCAAATCGATGCGGGCAGAATTGGAGGCATCAGCGTCGCGAAAGATGTTGCTGACTATGCGCAAGCGAACAAGGTGACCTACGTGAATCATACCTTCACCTCCAACCTAGCTCTCTCAGCTTCCTTACAGCCTTACGCCGGTATCCAAGAGCATCTTATTTGCGAATATCCTACGGAACTTAAGTCGCTGGCAGTCGAGATGACAATAAATCACCTCAAGCCAGATTCGGAAGGTATGATCACCGCCCCAGACTCGCCAGGACTAGGAATACAAATCAACCTCCCAGCGATTAAAAAGTATTTACAGAGCGTTGAAATTGAAGTGTCCGGTAAGAAAATTTACCAAACTCCAACCTTGTAGCTTCTACGCGATTCGATTTCCTTCTTCATCGTATCGCATGTAAGTGAAGTACAAGCAAATGGTTGCTAGGACCGGATACATGAAAATGTAAATTAGACTGACATAGTAAATTAGGACCGTATTAGCTGCGAAGACTAAGCCCCATAACCAGCCAATATCTATCAGCATTGCTCGGAATCGCTTCATTTTTACGCCATCTTAAAATCATAGCCTGTGCTTCTCGCGGCGGATCCGCCTGAATCCAGCCGAGGTAAGCGCAGATGTTATAACGCCGCAAAGCAAATTACCCCAAGAGGTCCGACACAGGAAATTCATTTAGCACACCGCACAGAAAGAGAATGAGCGGGAAAAATACCCAGTTTGTGTGCAGGACGCCTTAATTTGGGGACAATCGGTATCTTTTTCGCAGCTTAAACTGCAGATTGGTACGAAATATGAGCCTTCCACGAACGGTTTCGTCGAAACCGAATTGTAATAGCAACAGTGGAAGCGTAAAATTAAACTTCCCACCTATGGGGCGTGGTCCGTCCATTAAGCGGACACAACGTCCCTGTTTCCCACCGTTATTTGTCTTCGGAAGGTAGGTTCACCTATGGAAAGCTGGACCATTTCGAATCTGAACTATGCCAAAGCTTGGCTCATTGGTTTCGCACTATGGGGCATATCTCATTGTCTCATTGCCGGTGAAACAATAGACGATGCAACGACGAAAGGTGCCGCCACGCCTGCGTCCGTAAGTTTCGTCAACGAGGTGATGCCGATCTTAACGAAGGCAGGCTGTAATGCTGGAACTTGTCATGCCAAGGCTGGTAATGGACAAAATGGATTTCAACTCTCCCTCCTTGGCTTCGAGCCCAAGGAAGACTACACACACATCGTTTTAGAGGGACGAGGTCGACGCATCTTTGGTGCCTCTCCTGATCATGTTTATGATTTGGCAGAAGATGTGGCAGCGGATATGGATGTGACCAATATATTCAAACGGGTGGGTGGACTGATTCAAAACCCCGAAGCCCCTCCGCACCGCGGCACAAACGCTGCAGGCAGCCTGTCCGTCTCGAACATCGTGCGCCCGACGGCGTACACCCAGGCAAACTCCGCCGGGTTTGGCGGGCACGGCGCGCCGGCCAGCCACATCGCCCCCATGCCGGGGGCGCCCCAGTTGGTGGGGACGCTGTGGCAGACGACGACCGCGGCGCGGGGAGCAGCAGCCGGCCCCAACCCCGACGGACAGTCAGATCCTGTACCAGGGCATAGCGGCGCGCGCCTTCGAGCGTCGCTTCCAGCTCGCCGATCACGTGCTCGTGACAGGTGCCGGCCTGCGCA
>JAUMAI010000255.1:0-3449 GCA_032116775.1 Pirellula sp.
ATTGACGGTCGGATAAACTTCGAGCATAAAAATGACGCACGGATCCTTAATGCGGGGGCCATGCGTCCGGGTGGTTCTAGTCCAGGATTTTCGCACCTGCAATGAGGCGAATAAAATCTCCGTTGGAGGGGAATTTAGCTAGCTGCTTGGTAAGCTGCTCCATCGCTTCGACTGGGTTCATCGTGTTCAGGGTTCGACGAAGCATGGTAACTGCGTGCAGTGTTTCTGGATCGTGCAGAAGTTCTTCGCGACGAGTTCCAGACTGAGTGATATCAATCGCTGGCCAAACGCGTCTATCGGCTAGGCGTCGGTCCAGTACCAGTTCCATGTTACCAGTACCTTTGAACTCCTGGAAAATAAGATCATCCATGCGGCTTCCAGTATCAACCAATGCCGTGCCGACGATGGTCAGCGAACCACCTTCTGCGAACGCTCGAGCGGTTGCGAAGAGCTTCTTGGGGATGTCCATCGCCTTGATGTTGACACCGCCGGTCATGGTTGGACCACTGCTGCCGACCCATTTGTTGAAGGCGCGGGCTAAGCGAGTGATGGAGTCCATCAGCAAGAAGACATCTTTACCCATTTCGGCCAATCGCTTGCAGCGGTCGATGACTAATTGGCTGAGGCGTACGTGGCTCTCGACATCTTGGTCTAAGCTGCTGGCGATAACTTCCCCGTTGACCACATTGCGACGCATGTCGGTCACTTCTTCAGGGCGTTCATCAATAAGCAACACGATCAAGGTAACATCAGGATGATTGGTCGAGATGCCGCGACTGATGTGCTGCAGCATGATCGTTTTACCAGACCGCGGTGGGGCAACGATCAAAGAGCGTTGGCCTTTTCCGAGCGGCGCTAGTAAATCAATCACTCTGTTGGTGATCGGCTGTTGGCCCACTTCAAGTTTGAGCCATTGCTCAGGGTTGATTGCGGTCAGCGTGTCGAAGGATTTGACGTTGCAGTACTCTTCAGGAGCTAGACCATCAACGTCTAAAATCTCGCGAACTCGAGGGCCTTGTTGGCGACGTGCGTGTTGCATCATTCCCCGGATTTTTACCCCTTGTCGAAGGGCAAATTTTTCGATCATGGTTCCCGGCACAAACGGGTCGGTTCGCTCGCGGGAATAGTTGCTCGAGGGGCTTCTGAGGAATCCGTAGCCGTTGGGATGAAGTTCTAGAATTCCTGAGATTTCTGTTAGTGGTGGTTCTGTGCCCTCTGGCAAGTCGGCATCTAACGCTTCGTTATCACCTGGTCCTTCCATAGGGCGACGGGGTGGTGGGCGTCGCGGGCGATTGCGGTGCATGCCACCGGGACCTCCAGAATGTCCACCGGATGGTCCTCGATTGGAAGGTCGCGGCCGAAAGCGCTTTTTCTTGGGCATACTTTTAAACCTGATAGATTATGGCTGTAAGAGACAGCAGAAAGGTGTACGAATACCCGCAGGTTCTACATTCCGTAGACACTACGAATGTCAGGAAAATGGATTCAGCGACGGGAAGGGATGTCTATCCTGACGTTGAGCCGAATCACAACAATGGATTCAATCAGTCGGCACCAAATAACCAGTACACCGTTTTACCACAACCAACGCGAAAAGAATTTCGCTACGCTATGGTCAGTGGAACATGGGCCTGTCGCATTAAAGCAGCAATGCAGACTATTACCCGTGAAAAACCACTCATGTCACAAACGGTGACCAAGACTCCGATGCTGAGGCGGTCGGCAGATCAATTCAACACTAAACGGTTCAACCATGAACTGTTCTAGCGATAGGGTAAAAGCGAACCGAGAAAACTGGTCGCTTTTCGAAAGCCGACGGACTGTAGCTTCCTCAAAAGTTATGTCAGGAATGTTACCCATATTTACCCCGCTGTCAAGCGATTCAATCCGCTAATGTGCCAGCAAAGCATTTTTTTTCCTCAAAATCGCTACAACCGTTAAATTCTAACTCGCCACCTGCCCGATTCCTCTTATTGATACCAGACACAAGAACCGTTTTGGGTTCGCTTACTGCTTTTGGGAATCTCTGTAATGATGGCATCCGCTTTACTTCTTTTCGCGGCTTTGACTTTTTCAACCGTTTCGGAAACCGACGGAATCAAGTGGACTGCCGAATTGGATGAGGCGTTGCGCTTGAGCCAGAAGTACCATGTGCCAGTTCTCCTGCACTTTTCCAGCGATCATTGCCCTCCATGCCGCCTTCTAGAAGAGCGAGCCTTTAAGTCGCCCGAAGTCATCAAGGCGGTGCACGAGGATTACATTCCGGTGATGATCAACGTAGATCAATTCCGTGAAATCGCCCACAAATACAAAGTTGAGCAATGGCCAACGGACCTACTGCTCAATAGTTCGGGCGAGGTGATTCATCGGGGTGTCTCTCCGCAGGATCCTAAGCAATACGTGAAGATGCTAAAAAACGGCGTCCAGAAACATCAGGAGCACCTCGCCTTGAAATTGGAAGCGGCTAAGCAAGCTGCTCCTGCCGTCGTGTCAAAGGCTCAGGCAATTCCGGTGAGCGCGAGTTTAGCGGAAGCTTCTGGTAAACCGACTGCCTCTCCTTTTTCATTAGCGAATTCGTCGGCACGTAACTCGGTACCAATTGCGGCTAATGCAAACCAGCAACTCCTACCTGCAAACACCGGAGCGAGCCCCAAGGTACAGCCAGCGTCTCAACCTCCGCAGCAGAAAGTCAATCCATTCTTTGACGCCAAGCATTCATCACCAGTCGCTGTCGCGAAAGATTCGGTTGCACCTAAAACTGAAGTTGTCTCCTCAGCAACTGTTCAAGCAGCCGTCGACTCAGCGGTCCGTAAAGAAAGCCAAGAGACGGTGACGGTCGCAGCAGACGATGTTCCACCACCAATCTTAGATGGTTTCTGCCCCGTTTCGCTTCATGAAGCCTTACTGTCAGGCAAAGCAGATGAAGCATGGCAGGAGGGTAGTGCACAGTTTGCAGTAAAACATCGCAGCTGTATCTACTGGCTGAAAGATGAAGCGCAACTGCAAAAGTTTATGGAAGATCCTGATAAGTACGCCGCTGTGTTGTCGGGGTTTGACCTGATCGCTTTTCTGCGAGAAGGTGTACTGATTCCTGGAAAGCGTGACTGCGGCTTTATTCGCGAGGGTAAGCTCTTCTTGTTCTCTTCGAAGAAAAACAAAGATGATTTTGCCGCCCGCCATCAAGAATATGTCTCTGAAATGAGCCGTATTCTGAACTATCGCGAGGCGAGTCGTATCGCTCCTGCTGACACTATTCAGCGATAAGAGATCGCTCCGCGACTGGGATGCCGGTGGCCTGGCACACGAACGATTGCCGTCGGGCTAGGTCTGCTACCGTTTGAGTAGATACTCAGTTCTGCCTCCAAACCGCAAGATTCGGGTACGCGCTGTCCCAAGCGCGCAACGCCTTGAGGGCAAGAAGTCCTCTCAAGACATCTACTCAACTCTGC
>JAUMAI010000256.1:0-14968 GCA_032116775.1 Pirellula sp.
CCGTGTTTGCGTGGTGGGTCCAGTTATCTTCGCTTTAAGATGAGGACTGTGTCAACAATCTTATTGTCTAATTCTAAGGGATCATCAATGTCGTACCAGAAATCGAAGACATCGGCGATTTCCCAGCGTGGTTGTTGAGCCAGCAGTTTTTTTAGTTGGGGAGCATTGTAGGTCCGCAAAGGAAACTGGGCTTTTAATTTGCGTTCACCGGCCGAAGAGTTGATTTTCATCGATATCTGCAATTGTTCGATTCGTTTGCGAGGTTGAACGTCCATCACCTTTAGGGCATAGGAGACGGTTGTTTTTCCATGTTTTGCCTTCCATCTTTCTGTCCCCCAGGGATCTGCATCAGGTGGGAATATATGCATTCCAAGAATGAAGATTCCACCGGGCCGAACATGGTCGGCAACACAACTTAAGTGACCGAGAGCCGCTTTATCATCCAGAAGGTGGCGGAAAGTATTAAAGGTGTTAAAGGCTGCGTCGAATTGCTGTGGAAATTTGAATGCGCACATGTCGGCGACAACAGCGGTGGCTTGTAACTTACGACGTTTCAATCTCAGTTTGAGATAACGCAAAGCATTTTCGTTCAAATCAAAGCCGGTCACTTTGTAACCGCGCGAGGCCATTTCTAAGACGAGTCGGCCTGAGCCGCAGCCGGGCTCTAAGAGCGTTTTGACTGGGCCGTCGGCATACTTAGCAAATGCTTGCTCGAAAAAATTTGCTTCAGGTTTCGTTTCGTCACGAAAACCGAGTTCGTAAAAAGCTGGGTAATCGTACCAGTGCAGTGGATCAGTCGAAGAACGCAAGTAATATCTTTCTGAACGAGTGTAAAGTGCGAGTGATTTATTAAGTCGGAGCAAGTCAAGCGATGATTGAAGGAGTGTATCTAGCCAGCGACCATGGTTGTTACCAAAGTACCGATCTTCTCGATCGAGGCTTCGATTCGTTGGCCGGGTTGTAGGTATTCACCAGTCGCATTACCGACACCAGCCGGCGTTCCTGTTGAAATAATATCCCCAGATTCCAAGGTCATGAAGCTGGAAATAAATTCAATGACCTCTGCTACGGAGAACACCTGCATGTTCGTGGATGCATCTTGACGCATTCGTCCATCAATCTTGAGTTGCATCTTCAAATTCTGAGGGTCTGGTATCTCGTCGGCTGTGGTGAGACATGGACCGCATGGGCAGAAATCGTCATGCCATTTGCCATGTTGCCAGTCAAAAAACTTATCGCGAGGTCGTTCTTGTCGACCTGGATTTGGCCGGAAGCCGCGATCGGATAGATCGTTGATGACCGTGTATCCAGCAACGTATTGAAGCGCGTCCTCGGCGCGAATGCGGCGGCCACGCTTGCCTAAGACCACAGCCAGTTCGAGTTCATAGTCAATTTTGTTCGGCGAAATCTTCGGAATAGCGACAGCGGCGTTATGACCGACTAGCGTGGTGCCTGGTGGTTTCATGAACACATACGGGAAAGTGTTAGCTCTTTCAGCGGCCAAGTCACCTTGCTCTAAAATATGTTCAACATAATTACCAGCCAACAAGAGGAGTTTGGGTGGCTTACCGATCGGTGGCAATAACTGCACCGTGGAGGTCGTTATTGACGGAAGTTTGCTGACGTCTCCGCACGAGAGGAGTTCCGCCTTTAGATTTGCAAACCCAGAGCCACTAGGAGGAAGGAAAGGTTCGAGATCTCCCTGGGATTCGCGGATCAGAGCGGCAAGTTGTGGATTTCTTGATATGGCTGCAATTTCGCTCAAGGGTACGATGAAGTCGTCGTAATACAAACCGACCGATATCGCGGAAGTATGGCGAAAGCGACAAAGACGCATGGGGTAGAACCACTACGAGGAAAAGAAGCTGAAAGTGCGTTCGGTTCGGATGCGAGACTAACCTCTGCGCTAAAGGCGATCCCCTAGATCAGAGGTTAGTTGGTGCCAAAATACATAGCAGTTTGTTAGTGATGGCTATGGCTACCGCAGCCCGATCCGCAAGAACCGCTGGATGAGCAATCGCTGCTGGTCGTTTCTGCTGTTTGAGAGTCGCACTCTCCCGAGCCGCAACCATGCCCGCCGCAGCTGTGCTGGTGGTTTTGCTCTTCCTCTTCCAAATTGACATGGCCGGTGATTACGTAACCGAGATCTTCGATCATCCGGTAATCTTCTTCCGGTAACTGACCCTTGGTTGTTAGATAATCGCCAACAAAGATGGAATTGGCGACCATCAAACCAAGAGGCTGCAGCGTGCGAAGATGCTTTTCTCGGCCCCCTGCGATTCGCAACTCGGCACTTGGGTTCACGAAGCGGAACATAGCCAATGCCCGTAAGCAATCTCTTGTATTGATGTTGTTAGAGCGTTCCAACGGAGTGCCATCGATCGCGTAGAGGAAGTTCAACGGGATTGATTCTACCCCGAGCTCTCTGAGTTCTAATGCCATCGCCACGACATCTTCAGGGGCTTCACCCATCCCGATGATACCGCCGCTGCAGAGTTCCAGACCCGCATCTCGAACATGTTTGAGAGTTTCGACTCGATCAGCATAGGTGTGGGTAGTACAGATTTTTTCGTAGTACCGTTCACTGCTGTTGAGATTGTGGTTGACGCGATCCACTCCACAGGCCTTGAGGCGTTTGGCTTGTCCCTCGTTGAGCAAGCCGAGGCAGGCGCAGATTTTTAATCCGAACTGCTCTTTAATGCGCGGAACGATATGTTCGATCGCTTGAATTTCTCGTTCGTTCGGTCCTCGGCCGCTGAGGACGATACAGTACGTTTTGGATTTGCGTTCCGCGGCTGCCTTCGCTCCATCGAGCAATTGCTCTGGAGACATTAGACGATATTTAGGGACGGGAGCGTCCGAGACCTTGGATTGAGAGCAGTAGCTACAATCCTCAGGGCATAGCCCACTTTTAGCATTCACTAAGAAATATAATTGCACCGTATTACGAAAATAGTGGTACCGCAGTCGATTAGCTGCAGCTAAGAGTTCCGGCAATTCATGGTCGGCACTGGCCAAGATTTCCAGAGCATCTTCGGCGTTGAGCTGGTGTCCCTTGAGAATCTCATCTGCCAAGGCAAACCACTTAGAACTGCTGGATAGGGTTCGGTTCTGCTGAATCATGCGTCAAACTTTCGTGTCCTTAAGGCGCCAGGGCTAAAAAGCTAGGCGAATCGGGGGGCTTTGTTGCCACAATGGTAACCGATTTAATCAAGATTAGAAACGGTCCTCCAGTGAGGCCAACGATCCAAAGTGGTTTGATTTTGTTCAGGTAGATGACCAGAGCTTTCTTCTGATCGCTTCTTCCGGTAGGATCCATCCCGGAAACCTTGCCTCTGGGGGGAAGCGATCGGGGAGTTTTAGTCCTTCACGGATTCTGACTTTAGAACTTGAATGAGCAAACCTTCAAGCACGGCGGTGAGAGCTAATGATGACCCCAGCTCCAACAGCCTAAGCCCCACCGATCGCAGATAGTCCTTTGGCTAGATTCATTAAACGACAACCAGATAGTTCTAGTAGAAATAAGAGTAATCTCGCTGCATCTATGAACGAGTCGACATCACATCCCGATTCCTGCTCTGACAACGCGGTGCCAAATTTGGGCGAGAATGGCCGCTGCTTATATTTTGTCCGACTTGGTTTACATGGTCAGATAGGCCGTTTGCGAAGTGAGGGAGATATTCAATACGTTCGCGAGCAAAGGGTGGTTTGCCGAACCGCTCGTGGCATCGAATTGGGAACAGTCCTGTCGACGACCGAGCAAAGCGACGAATCCATTATTCGGCTGGGCGAGGATGATGGAGTTGTGGTGCGGCTCGCTGCACCCGAAGATAATTACTTAAACGATGAATTGGTAAAACTCGCTGAAGGATTTGTTCCCGAGGCGACGCAAGCTTTTTTGTCGATTGATCCGACCGCACTCTTGTTAGAGATTGAACCGATGTTGGATTGCCAAACAGTTTACTTTCATTTCCTCGGTGATGTGTCTGACGCTGTGCAAATGAAAGCAGGCGAAATGGCTAATCGTTTTCAAGCCGTCGTTGGCGAGAGTCGTTTCGCTGAGATGCTGCAAAAGGGGTGTGGTCCAGGCTGTGGCACTTCAGACAAAGGCTGTGGCAGTACAGGTGGCAAGGGATGTGCAGGCTGCGCGGTTTCCAGGGCCTGTTCTACTAAAGCTCATTAGTGGAAACACAAGGGTGAAGCGATGAATCGATATCAGATCGGCTTTGAGTACCCTTGGTATCTTCTGCTTCTACTTTTATTACCTTCGTTTTGGTGGTGGAGCTATCCTCGACTCAACGGTCTCGGGAATTTTCGACGCGCAGTCGCTCTAACCCTACGGACCTTGGTCTTTCTATCTTTGACCTTTGCGTTGGCTGGGATTCAATGGCGGAAGCTATCCGAAAAAGTCTCCGTCATCTATGTGGTGGATCAAAGCGATAGTATTCCACTAGCGAAACGTGAGCTAATGCTGGAGTTTGTGCGTCAATCATCGCAAAAGCATCGGCGCAGTGATCGCGAGGATCGAGCAGGACTAATTGCCTTCGGACGTGAGGCTGCGATCGAGATCCAGCCGTTTGATGATGCGTTGCCCCCCTTAGAGACGATCGAAAGCGACTTTCGGGGAGCGGATGCGACCAATCTCGAAGCCGCCTTGAAGCTGGCCCAAGCTACATTTCCAGAAGACTGCGCCAAGAGAGTCGTGGTGGTGACAGATGGTTTGGAAACACTCGGCAATGCCGCGCCGATGGTTAAAGCATTGGGGGATTCCGGTATCGGTGTCGATATCGTTCCGATCAAATTAGATTCGACAACGGAAGTATTGGTTGAGAAAGTGGATTTACCTACCAATATACGCCAAGGTCAGCCGATCGAAGCACGGGTCGTAATTCAGAGGTATCGCGGTGAAGCTACTGAAGCAAACGTGCCGGGAACACTTCGAGTATGGAGACGGCTAGGGGCTCAACAGGAAACGCTGGTGGAAGAAGAAGTTGTGTTGGACCGTGACACAAATGTTTTTCCTATCGAGCACACGATCGATCAGCCTGCTGGATATGTCTATGAGGCTGACTTTACTCCTGCGGACAAAGCTCAAGATGCCCTGAGCCAAAACAATAGGGCTACGGCGTTTGCCTACGTCCGAGGAAAGGGGCGTATTCTGCTGATTGAGAACTGGCGCTCTCCTGGAGAGTATGACACTCTCGTCGAAGCTTTACGACGAAACGAATTGGAAGTCGAAGTGCAGCCCAGCAACCAGCTGTTTACCAGTCTGGCAGAATTGCAGGCCTATGATTGTGTGATCATTGCTGGAGTTCCGCGATCTACCGGTGAGGATGCCAATGAGATTACAGAATTTAGCACTGCTCAAATGGAGATGTTGGTGCGCAATACGGAGCAGTTTGGGTGCGGCTTATTAATGCTCGGCGGGCCGGAGGCTTTTGGAGCAGGTGGTTGGGCAAACACTGAAATTGAAAAGGCAATGCCGGTCGATTTTCAGATTAAGAATTCTAAGGTCGAAGCCGTAGGGGCTCTGGCGATGATTCTGCATGCTTCTGAAATACCTGAGGGTAATTACTGGCAAAAGGTTATTGCTCGAGCTGCTATCGATGTGCTTGGGCCGATGGATTATTGCGGGGTAGTCAATTACGATCCGGCAGGTCGAAATGTATGGCTGTGGGATAATGGTCTAAGTCGAGTGGGTGAGAATCGTCAGACCATGAGAGCTCGCTTGAGTCGAATGGTTCCAGGGGATATGCCAGACTTCGCGCCAGCGATGCAACTGACATTGACTGGGCTTCAGCAGACTAGCGCCTCGATTAAGCACGCGATCATTATCAGTGATGGCGATCCAACTCCTCCTTCGAACGCGCAGATCAATCAATTTGCGAAAGCACAAATCAAAGTTTCTACCGTGGCTGTGGGAGCTCATGGTCCAGCTGGGCACCAAATCTTGCAAAAAATCGCCACGGTTACGGGAGGCAATTACTACAAAGCTTCGAATCCAAAAGCACTGCCCAAGATCTTTATTCGCGAGGCAATGCGCATCTCACGACCATTGGTCTTCGAGCCTCAAGGTGGTGTGACGCCGCAAATATCTTATCCGCATGAGGTGCTGCAAGGTGTCGGACAAAAACTTCCAGATATATCAGGTCTAGTACTGACAACCGTGAAAGAAAGCCCGTTGGTCCAAGTCGCGCTGCGTTCGCCGAAGCCTGCTCAGCCAGAGAATCAAACCCTTTTAGCGATGTGGAATTATGGTCTAGGTCGCTCGGCAGTATTCACCAGTGATGTTGGAAAACGCTGGACTTCGCAATGGGTGACATGGAGTGAATATGACCGATTCTGGGGGCAGCTAGTCCGCTGGACGATGCGCCCAACGGCTGAGGATGGAAAGTACTCCATAGCAACTCAAATGAAAGATGGGCGAGTGCAGGTTATTGTCAACGCGCTCGATGAAAAGGATCGATTTGTGAACTTTCTTGAATTCGCGTCCGTCGGTGTTGGGCCCGATATGAAGCCGTTTCCTATCACGCTTAGGCAGCAAGCGCCAGGTAGGTATGTTGGCGAGTTTGAGGCTAGCCAAGCAGGGAGTTACATGCTGACTGTTTCTCCGGGGCCAGGTAAGGCGCCGATCACTACGGGAGTTAGTGTCCCGTTCTCCGAAGAGTATCGTGTCAAACCTGCAAACTTAAATCTGCTCAAACAATTTGCTGCTTCAATTCCTCAAGGTGGCGAAGCAGGTATTTTTGATGTTCCACTCGATTCAGCCAGCCTGGAGACTGTGACTCTGGTCGACCGATTTCGTGAAGGAGTGCAACGGGCAATTAGTCTTTCGGATATATGGCAGTGGATGTTAGTGCTAGGTTTGACACTGTTTTTCTCGGATATCGTCATTCGCCGTATTGCGATCGATCCCACGGTTGCAACTCGTTGGATAAGTCAGCGTTTTAAACGAACTTCGAGTCCGGTAGATGAAGAGAGGCAACGCAATTTGGAGCAATTGCGTAATCGAAAAGCGAGCGTCAACAATGAATTGACGGAGCAAGCAGCGTCGTCGCGATTTGAGCCGCAAAACCTCGGATCTACGACTACAAATCCTCGCGAGGATAAGCTGGAAGATCAGCTTCCAGATGCGCGATTAACGGCTCCCCAAAAGTCTCCACCATCCATTCAGTCCAATACAGAGGATGGTTACACTTCTCGTCTATTAGCTGCAAAAAAGGCCGCTCAAAAAGATCGTAAAGATAAGAAGTAAGTGACCGAAACAATAATCAAACTGAACCATTGAAAGTTAATGTTATGAGTAACTTGGTCGAATCGATGCAGCAGCAGGCCGATGAATTTAAAAAACGATATGGTGAAGTTCGCGACCAAATAGGGAGAGCTATCGTCGGCCACGATGATGTTGTGCACGGCGTGTTAACAGCGATCTTCGTGGGTGGGCATTGCTTGCTTGAGGGGGTGCCTGGGCTAGGTAAGACAATGTTGGTGCGAACGTTGTCGGAGGTGTTAGATCTCAAGTTTAGTCGAATTCAGTTCACGCCAGATCTTATGCCCTCTGATATTTTAGGGACCAACATGATTGTTGAGTCACCGGAAGGGAAAAGGGTTTTCGAGTTTCAAAAAGGGCCGGTATTCACGCAGCTTTTGTTGGCTGACGAAATCAATCGTGCGACCCCCAAGACTCAATCTGCGCTGTTAGAGACGATGCAGGAAGGGACGGTCACCGTCGCTGGTCAACGATTCCTGTTAGAGCAACCATTCTTTGTGTTGGCGACACAAAATCCAATTGAGCAGGAAGGTACCTATCCTCTTCCCGAGGCTCAGCTAGATCGTTTTCTTTTTAAATTGGTGGTTGGTTATAGTTCCAGGGATGAATTGAGTACGATCGTTGATCGTACCACGAAAGGAACTAAGGTCACCGTCGATAAGGTAATGGATGGGGAGGAGATCATTCGCTGGCAGAAGTTGGTACGTGAGGTAATTCTAGCCGGGCATGTCCAGGACTATATCGTACGGTTGGTATTAGCCACCCATCCTGATGGAGTTTTAGCGGCTAAAGTAACCAACGACTATGTGCGCTGGGGAGCGAGTCCACGTGCGGCCCAGACGTTAGCTCTAGCTGCGAAGGTTCGGGCTTTGCTGGATGGTCGCTACAATGTGAGCTTTGAAGATGTACGTCGAGTTTATTTACCGAGCATGCGGCATCGCGTGCTCTTAAACTTTGAAGCGCAGGCAGAGGGAGTTCAGCCCGATGCGGTGTTACTCGATATTCTCGAGAAAATACCAGAGAAGTCGGATCGGGCTTAGGTTATTGGAACTGGACTGGTCAGAGCGCCTCATACTTTATGTCAAAAGTATTACCCGCGTTGAGATCTCCCGTTTGGAAGCCTTTTAAAAACCAGCGAGCGCGTTGTTTGGAAGAACCATGCGTAAAGGAATCGGGAACTACATAGCCCTGTGCTTGTTTTTGTAGGCGATCATCGCCTATCGCCTGGGCTGCAATGATACCTTGTTCAATGTCGTTTTCTTCCAGGACATTTTTCATTTGTTGAACGTAGTGAGCCCACACTCCAGCATAGAAATCAGCTTGTAATTCCAGGCGGACTGAAAGTTGGTTCGCTTGCGTTTTGTCAACGCGGTTTTGCAGTTGAGAAACTTTAGTGCTTGTGCCCAGCAAATTCTGAATATGATGTCCAACCTCATGCGCCACGACATAAGCGCGTGGAAAATCACCGGCTGCCTTATATTTTCTGGCAAGTTCATCAAAGAAACTTAGGTCGATATAAACCTTGCGGTCGGCTGGACAATAAAAAGGTCCAACTGCAGCACTCGTATAGCCGCAGGCTGAATCCACTTCGTTCCTGAAGAGTACCAGCTTAGGTTTCTCGTATCGCTGACCTGCGCTGGCAAAGAGCTTATCCCAAACATCCTCGGTGTCTTTCAGAATGACTCGCACGAACTGAGCCATTTCCTCTTCGCGTGGATCTATGGGGCCGTTGTCAACTCTTTGCTCTTGCAAGGCACCGCCCAGCTGTTGACCTTGCTGGGCAATCTGTAGAGCTTGTCGCGGGTCAGCGCCCAGCAATAGGGCAATGATCGCGATAATAATCATGATTCCACTGCCACCAGCAGCCACTTTTTTGGGTGACATGCGACGACGATCTTCAACATTGGTGCTTTCTTCTCGACCCTTCCAGCGCACTAGAGGACTCCTTGGATTGGGGCAGTCAGTAGCAATTGTCCCAAAATCAGTTTGGGATAGAAAACAAAAAAGCGGCAGGAGAATATCTCCCCGCCGCTCCGCATTGTGAGCCTTGATATGCAAGTCGACTAGCAGGCTCTTAAAATATTTCCTCTTAAAATATGAATTGGCATGCCCTGATACCCGACACGCAGGGGAGTACCGAGGAAGTTGCCTTGGCTAGGCGCGGGTAATGCGATGCACCTGGGTGCGTTCATCCAAGATAACGCCCACTTCATAGCATCGGGTACCTAGCCTGCGGCAACGGGCAACGGTTCCAGAAAGCGTGCCGGCTGCTAACCAGATGCGCACTCGTTCTTGCGGATACAATTGTTCGTCGAAGAGAATTGCAGCTCCTCCGATAGAGATACTGACTATGTGAGCGCCACCAGTTTTTCGCATCCGGGGAAGAAGTGGTAAGTCTTCTAGTACCTGTAGAGCAGCGGGTCGGCAGAAGCGATATCGGGCATACTTGCGTTCTTCTAGCGGCGAAGGCGCGGAGTACCCTTCTTCTTCCAGGTATTCCGCCAGCGCAGGTGGTATTTCTACCAAGCAAGGAACGGATTCGATTACACGCTGGCAGTCTTCAAAGTCAATTGCATCCAACATCGCAAAAATTCCGGTTCAAAAGCGGTGCCACTATCTTTATTCATGATCTGAAAGGCGGTCTCAGCCGAGATCGGCTGACGATACGGGCGATGGCTCGTCAACGCTTCAAAGACATCGACAACTGCGCAAATCTTGGCCCATGGATGAATTTCATCTGCCATGACTCCGACAGGATAGCCACGTCCGTCCAGCCGTTCATGATGTTGATAGGTCATCATCAATTGGCCGTACGATACGTTGGGTTGTTTGCAGAGCTTCCGGAAGCCTTCGGTAGGATGGCGACGAATTTGCCGAAACTCAGCGTCATCCAGTTTTCCAGGTTTGGTCAATATTCGTTCATCGATCTCTATCTTGCCGACGTCATGTAGCAACCCACCAGTTGCGATCTCAGCTAGATCCTTGGAGTTGAAGCCTAGCTCTTTGGACAGCACGACCGCATAGTAGGAGACGTTTGAAGAGTGCGTGAAGGTTGTATAGTCGTGCTTCAGAACTTGCATCAAATCTTCAGCGACGACTTGTGAATCACTGAGCAAGCTCGAGGTCAGACGGCCGAACTCTGTACTCAACTGGATCGCATCTTCCGGATCAGACTTTTTGTACGAATTGCTGATCGATTCACTGAACAATTCGTTCAAGCGCGAGACGCGTAATTCCAATGACAACGATGGGTCTTTAAGCCACTCATCCAGCGTGTCTCGCAAGTACTCTTGGTAGGCCTCTCGCTGAGCGCTTTTGATGTAGAGATGGGTGATGCCGCGAGATTTGAGGTTCACCAAATCGCGTTGTTCTAGTGGTACGGTGCTGGCGCGATAGAGTTGTGGTTCCGCGGAATCGCGGAGCATGTACAAATCCATCATCGCTGTATCCATCGGTTGCAACGACGATACCGAGATCGGAATAAGTCCGTAATCTGCCATGCCGTGTTACTCAGAAAGCATTATGAGGGTTCTAGTGTCGTTGCGGTCTACCGTTGCCTAAAAGAACCGCCTACTAGACAAACCTAGCATGCACTATGGCAAAAAAGCTGAAAATAAGCCGAGTATTCCGTTTTTCTGGATGCTCACAGTAGTGCGGACGAGAAGCTTCCTGCGAAAGACCTGTAGGGGCTGAAACGTTCTGTTGCTCGTGTAAGGGAAGCGAGCATCTCAGGACTGGAGTAAGTGAAGATGTTATCGATCGAATGATCAATGCTTTTTTTCAATGCTTTTCAAAAGATCAAACCGCCCCAGGATTTGACCTGGGACGGTTTGTAGCGGTTGCACGGAAAACGCATTATTTGGCAACTGTAGGAATTTTGAGCCAAGTGCCATTCTCGAAGGACTGCAGAACTGAGTCCGCCAGAACCTGTGCGACCAAGCCATCGTGAAAACTTGGAGCCGCATCACGACCTTCGCAAATCGCAGATACGAATTCCCACATCAGATCGTAACGGAATAGCGTAGCAGGTTCGCCATCGGTGGTTGAACGTGGACTACCGCTGGGCTTGAGAAATTCCGCAGGGACTTGTTCGACGTGAAGGTCCTCGCTGTTGTTGCCAATGAGAATCGTGTTGGGGGTATGGAGCTGGTATACGACCGATCCTTCAGATCCATTTATCTCGGCCCATTCATGGCCAAAGCCCTTACGCTTATAACCCTTGGCCAGCGTGGTTCCCTCCCACACACCTGTGGCACCATTGGCAAAAATGCCGATTAAGCTCGACCAGTCATCTACATCGCTTGGAGCACACGGTTTGCCGTCTGCGGTTTTATCTCGAGGGGCAAATCGCGCAACGGCCCCGGTCAAGCGTTCGACAGCTCCCACAAGGTAGACGCCAAGGTCCAAGCGATGGATGGTCATGTCGAACAGGTCACCCGCTCCTGCTCTAGCTTTCCACTGACGCCAGCCCCAAGATGTTTCAGGCCAGTCTAGAAAGCGTTGGCTTCGGAAATGGCGAATCTGTCCCAGTTTGCCACTATGTACCAAGTGGGCGATATAACGCATAGCTGGCGCAAAGCGATAAGTGAATGCGGTCATGTGGACAACGTTGTTGTCGCGGGCTGCAACATACATCGCTTCAACTTCTGACGCATTGAGGCCGAGCGGTTTCTCGCACATGATGTGCTTACCAGCTTGAGCCGCAGTCACAGCGATCTCGCGGTGGGTATCATTGGGGGTCGCAATGATCACGGCATCCACGTTAGGGCTCAAGCATACTTCTCGATAGTCGGTCGTAGCCAAGTCGACGTTCCATTCGCCCTTACGTTTGGCGACTAATTCAGAACTCGCGTCGCAAACGGCTGTCAGCTTGCAGCGAGAGTCGAGGCGAATTCCCGGAACATGGTGGTAATCACTTACGGCTCCTGCACCGATAATTCCAATTCGAACGGGGCCGTGGTGAGGCTTAGGCATCGTTGTTTCCTCAAGAAGATGGTTGGTGAAGTGAATGGGCTATTGGGGATTCGAGGAAGTAAAGATTTCTTGGAGTTTGGTTTGCATCGAATCCCAGTCCTCTGCAGCGCTGTAATAATCGACGTTGGCCCACCGAATATTTTCAGGAATTGTTAAACGGCTAACCGTTTTGGATCCAGGGCGAAGTGGGATCTGGGCACTATCGGCGATTGCTAAACGACTTTCGATATTCTCTGAAATCAACCAATCCGCCAAGCTACCAGCGGCTGAGGAATGAGGGGCATTGCGAATGACTGCCACGGTGGTTGGCAAGAGAATCGTTCCTGTCCCATCAGGTTGTTGATCTGGAAAAACGATTGCGACTGGCGAGCCACGATCAATTTCAATAATCGCATCGTCGGTATCGGTCAGTCCCCAAGCTAGTTCGCCAGCCGCTACGGCTAACGCCACTTGTTTGTTGCCCGAAAGCACAACAGCATTTTGGCCAACCTGATTGAACCAGGATGAGGCCTTCTCCTTGCCAAGCTGGCGATTCAGAATGGTGAAGTGAGTCGCTGTCGTTCCGTAGAGAGGTAAAGCAACGCCACATTTGCGCTGCCATTTCGCATCCGCCAGGTCCATAACAGATGTAGGGCGCTGCGCAGGATCCTGTAGCAGATTGGTGTTGACGATAAGAACTCTCGCTCTGGCAGCAACGGCAACCCATGTGCCATCGCTGGCCTTGAATTGCTCCGGCCAGTTGGACGGGATATCCCACGTTCTCGATTCAAGTAAACCTTCTTTGGCTAGACGGATCGTATGCAGAATTTCATTGTTCCAAAAAACATCACAGCGCGGACGCTGTTTTTCTGCCTGCAATCTTTTTACCAAGCCGACCGTCTTGCTGGCTTCAACATCGAAAACCACGGTCACTGGCGAGCCCGTTTCTGTTCGTTCAAAGCTTTTCAGAATTGGTTGTGAAAACTCGCGATCCAACGCGACGTAGGCAACGACTTCGCTATCGCGTTTAGGAATACAACCAGTTAGCGTCGCGGTGCTCAGCAAGATCAGTACGCACAAGAGCCGCCAAAATACGATCTTTATCGGATGGAGAGTGCTTCTCATGAGCGTTGGTATTCCAGATACCAGTGTACGAATCTTCGAATGCCCTCTTCGATGCTTGTGCGAGGTTTGAAACCCGTAGCCGCTTCCAGGTCTGCCACGTCAGCATAGGTGGCGACAACATCTCCTGGTTGCATCGGCAGTTCATTGCGAATGGCCTTTTTGCCAAGAGCCTTTTCAATGCATTCGATAAAGTGATTCAATTCGACCGGTTGGTGGTTGCCGATGTTATACACAACGTACGGAGCGTCACTGCGATTGGGCGGGAGTGAGGCGGTTTGAGGAGTTGCTGAACGTTGTGGGGCAATGTCCATAATCCTGAACATGGACTCTACAATATCGTCGACGTAGGTGAAATCTCGTTGCAGTTGCCCGTAGTTATAAACGTCGATTGGGCGACCGGCACAAATAGCATCTGCGAATTTATAAAGCGCCATATCTGGACGTCCCCACGGACCATACACCGTGAAGAATCGCAGGCCTGTCGTGGGGAGATCATATAGATGGCTGTAGGTATGAGCCATCAACTCATTGGCCTTCTTGGTGGCGGCATACAAGCTAATAGGATGATCGACAGGATCGCTGGTCGAAAAAGGTTGCTTGCGATTGTTGCCGTAAACACTGCTTGAGGAAGCGTATACAAAGTGCGATGAACGTTGAGCTCGACAGCCCTCAAGCATGTTGACAAAGGCGGTAAGGTTGCTGTCGACGTAAGCATGAGGGTTGGTCAATGAATAACGAACCCCAGCCTGAGCGGCCAAGTGGACGACCCTCGCAAAAGTATGCTTCTTAAAAAGCTCTTCCACAGAGGGTCGATCGGCTAAATCGATTTTAAAAAAGCTAAAGTTAGGAAACTTTCTTAGTTCAGCCAGGCGATCTTCTTTCAGTTTCACCGAGTAGTAGTCATTGACGTTATCGACACCAATCACTTGCATACCTTCACGAAGAAGGCGAAGCGAAAAATGAAAGCCAATGAAACCAGCGGCACCTGTGACTAGAACGCTAGACATGAAGAATTACTTTCCGCTTATCTTAGCCATTTTTGCCCGTCGGATTTTCATCCAGGAATCGCAGTGGTATCTCGTTTCCTTCCGCATCTCGGCAATCGATTTCTATATGCTCGGGATAAAGAGCCTCGCTACCCAAGATCTGGACTGTTACCTTGCAAGCTTCTTCGAGCTGCATGATTTCGCGTCGCTTTTTGTTGTTTAGGTAGGTGGCAACCTTGTCCTGCACTCGCACTGTGACGCGGCTCGCTTTAGGAGATTGCGCTGCCATGACCATCATTCGCACGACTTCAATCGCCATGCTCTCGGCAGTCTTCACAACCGCTCTACCTTGGCAGCAGGGGCAGTCGTCGTAGACGCTTCGCTTCAAGCTTGGGCGAATGCGCTGGCGAGTCATTTCGATCAAGCCGAATGGACTGGTACGCAGGATTTTGGTCCGAGCGCGATCGCGACGGAGTGATTCTTTGAGAACACGTTCGACTTTGCGACGATGGGAATCTTTACGCATATCGATAAAGTCATTGACGATGACTCCACCCAAGTCGCGCAAGCGTAATTGCCGGGCGATTTCCTTGGCGGCGGAGATATTCAACTGAAACGCAGTTTCTTCCGCTGA
>JAUMAI010000257.1:0-3077 GCA_032116775.1 Pirellula sp.
ACCGGAACACTGGTCAATGGCGAGTTGGTTGAGGATCGGTATGTTCTTCAACCCGGAGACATCATCCAGATTGCTTCAGGGCAACTTGAGTTCGTGCATTCTTTGGCCGCTGTTTTTGAGCAACCTACACCCGAAAAATGTCAGGAAAATAAAAGTCGCTCCTACACCGGACAAACCGAAGCGATTATCGCCAGACGTGATCATAGCGGTATTTTGGGGGATAGCTCGCTTTCTGCCGTGCCATCCATATCGGCCAATCGAGCCGTTCCCCAATTGGATGCGGTAACTTCTTTAAGATTATTTCAACTTGCCTTCGATCTTTCCGGGGCCCACTCTGCCGCTGAGGCTGCCGAAATTGCTTTGGCATGTTTGGTATCGCAAACAGGAGCAAATGCCGGAGGTGTTTTCTTATTCACAAGTTCAAGCGAAACGACAGCAGATGCGGAGCTGAGTAGTAACCTAATGTTGTTGGCTACCCACCAGCCTGGATCTAAGGGATATCGACGACCTAGCGATTTTCTTGCCAAGACCATTTTTGAAGAAGGCCAAGGGGTATTAGCGCGAAACCTAAGTGGTGACGTGGAGTTCTTGGTCCAAGGAACATCAGCTGCGTTGAATGCTACGGCACTTATCGGTGCCCCAATTCGCCATGAGGGGCGAGTCCTCGGTATGCTTCACATCTATACCGGAGATACAGCCCGCGAGTTGACTCCATTGCATCTGCAAATAGCCATTGCTATCGGAGATACGCTGGCACTCGCTTTCCAAAAGATTGCTTCACAGCAGATTCTCGAAGACTCATTGCAAAATGCCAAACGAAAGGCTCAGCAATTACAGGAGCAGTTAGCTCAGCAGCAACTTTTGGTGGGTGATAGCCCACCCTTAAGAAAAGTAAAAGAGATGATTGCCAGAGCAGCTCCCACCAACGCGACCATCTTGATAAGAGGTGAAAGTGGTGTGGGTAAGGAGATGGTTGCTCAGCTCGTGCATGAAATGAGTCCACGAAATGATGGGGCCTTTATTTGCGTTAATTGTGCAGCTCTTTCTCCAACATTATTGGAGAGTGAATTGTTCGGGCATGAGAAAGGAGCTTTCACTGGCGCTATCGATAAAAAAATTGGACGATTCGAGGCTGCCCATGGTGGAACCCTAATGTTGGATGAAGTTGGGGAAATGAGCCCGGAAATCCAGACGAAGTTCTTGCGGGTATTAGAGACTCGCACCATCGAAAGGATTGGAAGCCATAAGCCAATTTCTGTGGATGTGAGGATTGTCTCCGCGACCAATCGTGATTTGGAAGAAGCGGTACAAGATGGACTTTTTCGTTCCGATTTATACTTTCGTTTAAAAGTTATCCAACTACAGGTGCCTCCGCTTCGCGACAGACGCGAAGATATCTCCGTATTGGCGCAGCATTTTCTAAAGCGATTTTCACGCGAGACTGGACGTCGACTGGAAGGTTTTCAGCGAGAGTCACTGGAGGCGATGCAAAACTATGCTTGGCCAGGGAACGTCCGCGAACTTAAAAACGTCGTAGAGCGGGCTGTTGTGCTGTGTGGCGGAGCCTGGATAACGGTGGATGATCTCGCCCTAGATGGATTGAGAATGAAACGCGATATTGTGCAAGCGGACGGGTCAACCTTCCGGCCGATTTCGCTTGATGAGCTAGAACGTGAACATATTCTTGCAACTTTGAGGCACACCCGGGGTAATAAAAGTCGTACTGCGTCAATCCTGGGTATTGAACGCTCGACGCTTGATCGAAAGCTCCAGAGATTTGCTTTAACTCCAGAGTCTTGGCAAACAGAGTAACCAAAGCGCTTTTGTCTGAATGAAATAGGGCATCTGGGAGATGAAATATTTGCTGAACAGTGGTGTTGGCTGCATTCTGTCAGCTGATTTTACAGCCTTCGACAACTACTGTTAGAGACACCTTCGTACGCTGGGTAGTCCTTAATCAGCTGATGGAGTAAATCGGATAGCAGTTCAAGTTGACGCGATAGCTTAAGAAATCGCAGCCCCGTTCAGTCTTGGGGTATCCGTCCGACCAATAAAAAAGTTACTCTAGTTTGACCCTAGAGTAACTTTGCGAGATGTTGGTGAATAAGTATAGGTAGCTTAAGTCCTAGATCGAGCGGAAAGTGTATTCGCGGTCGGCTGTGGACTAAAGTAAGCCATGTCCTTTATACCAATGAATTGTTTGGTTAATTCTCTCTTGCATTGGACTTGAGAAACCAAAGTTTAATTCTCTGATCGTGGATAGTGGCGATACAGCCCAGCTGGGTGCAGAAGCTTCTCGAATCTTATCCAGTGTAAGATTACTTTTTTGTCCCCATGCTTTCATGAGTAGTTCGCTGCCCAGGGCAATCCCATTGGCGACGAAAATGGGTATCGGAAGGTTAACCAAGCGTTTGATTCCCATCGCTCTCGCGATACGGCTTCCGAATTCAGCGAGCGACGTGGGCTCGGCATCAGCCGCAAAGTAATATCCGCGACCTCCGGTCTTTTCAGGCTCACCGATCACGGTGTGCCCAGTCGTTGCGGCGCGAATCAAAATATCAACTAGGTCATCGACGTGGATCATCGACAATGATGGTGACGCGTAGCCTGGTATCGGATTCAAGCGAAGGCGTTTAAGTGTACGGAAGAGTTGCAGGAATTCCATGTCACGTTGACCGTAGACGGGTCCTGGACGAACTACGATAACCGGCAAGCTGCCACACATCTCGGCTGCTACGATTTCGCCAGCTCGTTTACTGTAGCCATAGTGTGAAACGGGAGTGCATGGATCTTCTGGTAATCGAGGTACTCCTCGTTTACCTGGACCGCTCGCAGCGACTGAGCTTACTAGCACAAGCTTCTTATTGGCTTGCGGACTGTTCGCCAATGCATGTGCAACGGTTCGCGTCGCGTCGCGATTGGATGCCATTAGTTCCGTAAGCGACGTGGCGGATGTTTGGGCAGCACAGTGGAAAACTACATCGACATCCCGTACAGCTTCATTGAGGTCTGAGCCTGCAACGAGTGGCAGTTTTTTTAGCTCCACTTTCTCTGTGTTGAGCCAGCGTAGATTGCTG
>JAUMAI010000258.1:0-26291 GCA_032116775.1 Pirellula sp.
ACATTTGAATGCAACTCTGGATGCAACTCGTGCGGTGCCTGTCCCAGCATCCCACTCCCATCGGCGGGCGCGGCCCACTGAACACAGTGCCTGTCCCAGCATTCCCCTGTCCCAGCATTCCCGCAACGACTCACATTTGAATGCAACTCTGGATGCAACTCGTGCAGTGCCTGTCCCAGCATCCCACTCCCATCGGCGGGCGCGGCCCACTGAACACAGTGCCTGTCCCAGTATGACGCTGCTGATAGCAAGTCGCGTTGCACTAATCAGCAGACAACCTCACGCAGCGTCTGTCCCAGAATCCCATCCTCATCGGCGGACGTAGCCAGTTGAACACCGTGCCTGCCCCAGCGTCCAGCATCAGGCGATAGGCACTAAAACCCAAACGGAGGCCTATGATAGCTTATTGGTATTTCTGGCAGTATTTCGATTTGGTTCTTGAAGTACAAATGCATTTTTGCAGAAAGCGAAACAATGATGGCAACATCCTTGCTGCTGCCTGACTGCACCTCATTTGCCTGCCGGTCTTACACAGCAACTCAAATCCAAACCAACCGCCCTTTGAACAGAATCTGCAACTGTGATCACCCGACACCTATCTAATTGAGCCGCTAGCAAAGCGGCAGATCGATGGAAATGTTCAGTCTATTCCATAGGTAACGATTTTGCCGACCGACAAGTCGATTAATAGGATGCTCGTATCGATTTGTATTAGAGATGAGAAACAATCTCTAGGAGAATGTATATAGAACTCCAGAAGGAAACATTTAGCCGGCCCCCTTACCTGCCCTTGAGCAGCAGGGAGGATTACATGAGCGAAACAGTCATATCTTCTTCCAACCGCAAGAATCCTTTTTGGGTCCTCCTTCTTTCCTTCTTTCTGGTTGCTGGAATTTTTATCGAAACAATTCCTTCATTTTTAGTTACGGGTGGGAAGGTACGATCAGTAGTCAATAAAGTGCATCAAATTCTAGGTATATCGCAGGGTGATTGGCCGCTCTTTGCTCCCAACCCCTCACTCACTAATGGAATGGTGGTCGCCGAAGTCGAGGATAGCCAAAATCAGCTATTTGTTTGGAGCTCGCGTAATTGGTCGGAAAGTTCTGTCTGGGAAAAATTCTACCGTTTCCGGCATATGAATTATCATCAACGAGTAGTGAACAATATCGACGCATGTAATGACCTAGCCGACTACCTCCTTCATGCTATATCGTCGAAGGAGCAACTTACCCCCTCAATACAATTCGATTCGTCCGGAGCACCGACGAACAGCAACTCACCTCGACTTCCTATCAAAAGAATTCGCCTATATAAGCATCGAAATGAAATTTCGATTCCAGATAGCGGTCCATGGGCGTCGTCAGAAGAAATCATGTGGCTTCTCCAAAGCACATTCCTTTGCCAGCGTGAATCCAAGCAATGATCACCTGGTTTCGCAAATTACTTGACACTTGGGATCGCTTTTTAAACGATGCGGGCGATCCACGCATCGTCCCTATCCTCCGTATCGGCATTGCAGTATGTCTATTAATACAAATCGCCGTAGTCTGGAATGATGCAGGATATTGGTTCACCGACAACGGCGTGGTAACTTCACAGACTGCTCAAAAAAAATTATCATTCTATGGCTGGTCAGTCTTTTACTTACTACCTAGCACAGAACCAGTCATTCAGATCTGTTTGACATGCATGGCTATCCATGCGGCCCTAATGTTGATGGGAATCAGCTCAAGATTACAAGCTGCCTCTCTTTTTTTCTGGCTAGTGTCGCTTCAAAATCGCAATCCATTCATCCTCGATGGAGAAGATGCATTGCTGCGTCTAATGCTATTCTTCATGATCTGGTTGCCCTTGGATTATAAATTCTCCCTGCAAAAATACTGGCAAAAGAAGAGCAACAGCGAAGCCCAATCTCCATCACTCTGGGCAATGCGATTATTCCAGTTTGAAATTACAGCGATTTACGCATCTACTGCAATTTGGAAATTACAGGGATCTGCGTGGCATGACGGAAGTGCGATGTGGTACGTCTCTAAAATGACAGATAATTACGGGAGATTGTTACCATCTTCTTTCTTCGATAACTACTGGGTAAGTGCGATAGCAACCTGGAGCGCTCTAACCATCGAATTGATACTTCCCTTTGCATTGTGGTTCCCTCGAACACGCCACTGGGCTGTCGCCCTTGCACTTTTGCTTCACCTGGGGATAGAAAGTTCAATGAACTTGTTCTTGTTTCAGTGGCTGATGATCTTATCTCTTCTCACCTTTATCCAACTCGGTAAAAAAGCTGCCAATCCCGTCGAGACGGCTTAGACAGAAGCTTTTCCCGGATCTCAGGTAATCTAGATGATCAGAAGCGTAAGCTTGCGCATACTTTTGAATCGGTTGATAAGCCAATATGAATATCGACAAAGGTCCAGCCGAAACCTCTAAATCGAGATACCACAACAACACGGCAGGAGAGTTCAACACTCCCACCGAATTCTCTTACGAATGTGAGATGATCAGGCTACAGAATCCTAACACAAAAAGCATGGCTAACGCTATGCTTCGGTTTACCTGAACTAAATGAACCTTCGAGCTGATTACTGAATAACCGAAAATTACCTTTCGCTTCGGCCATCCTACTCGTGATCGATCTATCTTGCCCTCAAATGCTTTGCCAATGCTTGTTTTGCATTTTTGTCACAATCATGGTCGGATCTTACCGGGCAAACGAATAAATACCTGTTTCTCCGCGATCTTTGCGGCCACCAACCCAATTAGGAGAACAAGCTTCTCAACTACAAGCTCTTTAACTCACACTTGAGCAATACCAGTTAGAGACTTCTACTTGAGTTGTATCTTTGCAGCAGGCTGAAGCTTTTTCAGCTAACATAAGAGCAAGCTTACTTACCGTATTACTTTGTGACCGTCAAAAACACTTTAAGCTTCTGCAACTGATCGGTACCAATCAAATCAACACCTTCAGCTATCAATACTTTCCAAACATTTTCGTTTTCGGGTGTAGCCCAGAAACGCAACTTAGCGTTTGCTTTATGGACCTTATCTACTATCGCACGTAGCTTGTTTCTTTGATCATCGGGCATCATCCCAATTCCATTCCAAGAGAAGTGGCTTCGCCAATTATCGCTAACTAGGATCACGAGATCCCCTAATTTCTCATCCATTTCCGCGATGCGGCCATCGATTGACACTAGACGCTGCGAATCGTCTCTGACATCCTCGATAGGACGATTACCGCTAAGAATGATCCTCAATGCAGGAGTACCGTCACTGAGAGTAGATGAAAATTCCTCGCGATACTTGGCAAGCAATCTCTTCAGTACATGATAAGTTTTCTTCCCGTCACTCTTGATATCGATTAGCAAGAATAGTGAGTGCTCACGAGAAAAAATCGAGCCCTTACTATTCCTGAACATCTCAGCAATAGGTTCCAGATAAAGATTATCCAAGCGACGATCAAATTGCACACCTGCCCGATCATGAGCTACATAAAGCTCATCACCTATAAGCCAGATATCAGCCTCTATTGAGACAAAACCCTGCTCGAGAGCACCAAAAAGAGGTCTTTTGTGTTCATAGTCATTGTGTGCATGTGCTTCGGGAATCGCATTATATTTTGGATAAGCTCCACTAACCTGTGGAAGCGTAACCGACGAAATAAGAATAACTCCAAGATGAAATGCAAATCGACAGATGTTTGTCCCGTATGACAGCGTAGTAATAAACATTTCGCGACTCCCTCACTACTCTTGCTAAATGGTGAGCTTCAAGATTCCCACGGAATTCTAATGCGTTTCGATTATGACGTAAGCCGGTAAGCACTCGGAGGGTTCGGCCCCTTCAAATCTACTGCATAAGTAGCGATTCTTTGCCCCCTTTTTGGATGGAGCACTTGAAAAGTGCGGTAGCACTAGGCCATGCTATTAGCTAATCCTGCCGATTGCCCGAGATTGATTTGGGCGGTCACAATCTTTCCATTAACAAAACTTTCTCTACCTTCGATTTCTATCGGGACTTGCAGTCATGTTGTTTCGCATCGGTCGATTTACTAAACCCTTCGGTGTTGCACTATGTTTTTCATTTGTTGGTAATTTCGCCCTTGGGCAGGAGAATACAGGACGTTTTCTCGAACAGATCCCCCAGGTTATGGAAAGTATAAATGCTACCCAAGGGACGCCCGGGGAAACGCCAGATTACAAAAAGTTTCTCGCTATAGGACCACGAGCAAAGTGGATCTGGGGCGCAAGCGATAATCGAAATTATATTCTGACGCGTACTTTCACCGTTGAAAGTGTCAAGCAAGCTATTCTCAGCAGCTCATGCGACAATCACCAAAAATTGTCCCTAAATGGAAAACTAGTCGGAGAGAGCAGTGAATGGTCTTCTGCGATGCAGGCGGACGTTACGAGTCTCTTGCGTCCTGGAGAGAATAAGCTTGTCGTCGAAGCCCGCAACGACGGAGGCCCTGCTGCATTTGTACTGAAACTCGCAATCCAAAAAAGTGACGGTGAATGGTTTACTATCGAAAGTGATGCCAACTGGCTGGCGAGCGAAGGTTCGGATGGCAAACCAGATGCAGTTAAAATAGTGGCGAATTATGGTGATGCACCTTGGGGTAATGTTTTCGATTCTGTCGGTGCTGACCCAACCAAAGGAAAATTCATTGTACCGGCTGGGTTTCAGGTAGAGCGATTGTTCACAGTTCCAAGAGACCAACTTGGGTCTTGGGTTTGCATAACGACTGATAACAAAGGTCGGTTGATTGTAAGTGACCAGGAAAATAAAGGCTTGTGCCGTATCACACCTGCGCCGATTGGCAGTCAAGAGAAAACAAAAGTTGAGAAATTAGACGTCGCTATGTCGGGAGCACAGGGACTTCTATATGCATTCGATAGCTTATATGTATGTGCGAACGGTGGGCCAGGAAGCGGACTTTATCGACTCAAGGACACCGATGGCGATGACCAATTTGATCAGGTAACAAAGTTGTTCGAACTGAGGGGCGGTGGAGAGCATGGACCTCATGCTTTACGGCTAAGCCCAGATGGGAAGTCTATCTATGTTTGCTGTGGAAACCATACCTTGCCGCCTATGGATCGCAAGCTAAATACCCAACCCCAGACACTGGGTGGCCCGCGCTCGGAACAACTAGACGCCCAACTACCTGAAGGAATGACAAGCCGAATTCTACCGAATTGGGACGAGGATCTTTTGCTGCCCAGGCAATGGGATGCCAACGGACATGCGGTTGGAATACTAGCACCTGGAGGTTGGATAGCAAAGACAGACCCCGAGGGCAAAACCTGGGAGATGTTTAGTGTCGGCTATAGAAACCAATACGACTTCGACTTCAACGCCGATGGTGAAATGTTTGTGTATGACGCCGACATGGAGTGGGATATGGGGACTCCATGGTATCGCCCAACTAGAGTGGTACATGCATCAAGCGGCAGCGAATTTGGTTGGCGCAGCGGGACCGGAAAGTGGCCTACATATTATGCTGATAGCCTTCCGGAACTGGTCAATATCGGACCAGGCTCGCCAGTAGGTGTAGATTTTGGCTACGGCGCGAAATTCCCTGCCAAGTATCAAAAAGCACTATTCATATGCGACTGGACCTTTGGAACCATGTACGCAATTCACACGAAGCCAAATGGTTCGAGCTATTCAGCGACTAAGGAAGAATTCGTAGCCAGAACGCCTCTGCCATTAACGGACGTCACGATCGGTGCTGATGGAGCCATGTACTTTACGGTTGGTGGCCGCGGTACCCAGTCCGAGCTTTACCGCGTTACTTACGTCGGTAATGAATCTATAGCACCTGTAGATGGTCGAGAAAAAGAGGGAGCGGATCTCCGTAAAATACGTCGCCAGATTGAGGATTATCATCATGCACAACCAATTGATGATAACAAAGCAGCTAACAAACTTGCTGACATAGCTCAATCCTTGACCTCCTATCTGAGCCATGAAGATAGATACATTCGATACGCAGCCCGCGTTGCTCTTGAACGACTTCCACTAAAGGACTGGGCTGACAAGGTTTTAGTCAGTTCAGATTCCTCAACCCGCATCACTGGAGCTGTCGGTATCGCTCGTGTTGGAACGGATAAGCATCGTGCGGCAGTACTAGATTCCCTTAATTCCCTGGACTGGGATAAGTTAAGCGAACCGCAGAAACTCGAATGCTGTCGAGCTTATCAACTCGTATTGATACGCTTAGGCAAGCCAACCGAAGAACAAAGAAACATCCTACTTCAGAAGCTAAGCCCTATGTTCCCCAGTAATAATGCACAACTAGATCGGGAACTTGCGATTCTAAACGTTTATTTAGAGTCGCCGACTTCCCCGAAAATTATCACTGAACTGCTGGCCAAAGAACGATCAGCAACGATTGATAATATGTCCAATGAAAACCTAGAAGAGGTCATAATGCGCAATCGTGGCTACGGATCCTCGATTGCTGCTATGTTAGCCAACCAACCTGATCTTGAGCAGATGCATTTGGCGTTTACCCTTCGCAATCAAAAGACCGGTTGGACGGTGGAACAACGAGAAGCGTATTTCAGATGGTTCGAGAAAGCCAACAACTGGGTTGGTGGGAATAGCTACCGGAAATTTCTGGCTAATATGAGCGATGATGCCTATGCGACAACGTCGGATGTAGAACGATTCCATTTAGAGGCAGTTGGTGCACGCAAATCCTTAGGCGTTCCAACCGATTTACCCAAACCTACCGGACCAGGCAAAAACTACACGATCGAGGAACTGCTCTCGAGGACAGGCACCGGCTTACCGGCAGGCCGTAATTTTGAGAACGGCCGAAAAATGTATGCTGCAGCTCGTTGCATTGTCTGTCACCGCTTCGGTAACGATGGTGGTGCAACTGGCCCCGACCTCACCCAAGCAGCAGGCCGGTTTGCTGCAAAAGATCTCATTGAAGCGATCATTGACCCAAGCCGTGTAATTTCAGATCAGTACAAAACGACTGTCCTTGAAACAAAGGATGGTGAAGTCGTCACGGGTCGCGTCGTTCGAGATAATGGCAAGGAACTTACCCTGGTGACCGATGCCGAAGATGCAAGCAAAACCTTTAGCATTGCTAAATCGGAAATCGAGCAGCAAAAGCCATCCTCTACTTCACTGATGCCCAAAGAACTACTTAACTCCCTCAATGAAGACGAGGTTCTTGATCTACTCGCGTACATCCTTTCTCGAGGCAACGGAAACGATCCAATGTTTCGAAAATAAGCGAGTAAAGTAGCAGCTTTAACGGTAAACGGTAGAAGGGACAGGCTTTGCTAAGTTCAACAGCCTGTCCCTTTTTTGTTATTGTCTTAGCAACTTGCCAGATCAAGCTCAAAGATATACTTAAAGAAAATGTAAAACACATCCCTATACACTCAAACCCCGGGATAATTTGCACTCGCGGATTGAACTCAAAATGAGAAGAAACTTAGCCTTTACAATTGATGCAGAGAAAGTACGTCGCATTCAATCATCTCGAATGATACCGCCTTTTTCAATTCATTGCGTTCTTATCCCATTTAGATTTACGAGATGCCTTTTTCCCAGTCGCTTCGCTATTCGCCGAAGCGTTTCGCGACTCGAGGAAAGATAATTCCCTCGAAAGACACCCGTTGCCAAAGCTTGATTTATCCTCACCCAACGTTCGTGAGCTATCGCCATCCTGTCCAAGATACCTAGAGATTCAATCGAAAGAGACGCTTTACCAACACGAGGTATCCGCGCTGCTTGATCTACCAATAAAAAATATTGCCCCAAAGTAACGCTCTCAAACATTCCCAGTTTATCCCCAGTCGCCCTCGGTTTATTCTCTATTGCAACCAACCATAACAGCTTCTCAATTTCCGATGTCTTTGACTCAAAGCTAACACAGTTTCGTAACGATGTGATTAGTTCATCCAGTTTCCAGTTTCGTAAGGCATTATCAAACCGTAATCGTAATGAGGTAAACTTGCTTTCCTCTGGTGTCGCACTTATTCCTGCAGCCAATGGATTCAAGTCCACGTAAATATTGGTCGCCATCAGACCTTCTGCATCAAGCACCGCTATCGACTTGTACCGTCCCTTAAAAATAGTTCCGGAGGTACCATCCGCTGCATTAATCAACCTGGATAGAGGTTGTTTCAGAAAACGATGAAACCAACCAAGATCCATCAACCGCTGCCTATGTATTCCAATCCATCTCTCATCCTTTGATTTCTCATCAACCCAAAACTGCAACTCCTCCCCGGTGAGCAACTTACGCTTGCGGTCTCTTGGCGGACAAAGCCTTGCCCATCGACTAGCAACCTCTTTCCCACTCCATTGCTCTGCTACCTCTACTTGCACCAGCAGAAGAAGATGAAAATGAGTATCCATTAACGCATGGCCACAAACCCCTATCGCGAATACTTCTGCGAGAAAACAAAGTCGATTCTCGATCCAAATTTTTACCCAATCCGAATCTCTGGCCAGTAGAGGTAAACCGTGAGCCAATCCTGATATGCAGTGATAAAAAGGTGTGTCTTCGACACAAACAATGTCTTTGCGGCGAGTCGTCATAAAATACTCCTTTTTGTATATTAGTATACAAACGAGCATTTTTTTCAATAGAAGTTTTCGAGTGTACACATCTTTTTTGTGTTTTTTCAAGCGCTAAACATTGCACTAACGCACGAAGAGATGGAGTTTGGCCTCCGGAGAACTGCATACAGCCTGAAGCTTAGATGAACTGCCAAAGCTCAGGAGAAAGGAAATCAAGAAAGGAAAGAACAAGCGCTGCTCACGCTGCTCAAACAAAACTTTGACGTGGCTGTCCTCGCGTGCTCGTGCTGGCACTTTCACTTTGACGTGGCTGTCCTCGCGTGCTGGCACCGGCACCGGGACATGCTCATGCAGCGCATGTCCCCGTGTCATAGGGTTAATTTTTGGGGCGGGACGGTAGCTTCGATGAAGCCGCGTCTTGGCCGCTCAATCCCAAACCCAAAATCTGTCGGCCTACGTGCAGCATCAACACAGCTTTGCTGGGGCTGTCCTCGGGTTGCTGAGCCTTGGAATACCAAGCGCTGCGGGGCCCATCCAAAACAACATAACCCTCTTCGCCATTTTTAACTGCACTCGCCATGGCGATTAGGCGACGAGGATAGTCCACCGCGGGTAACAATCGAACAACCTCGATCAACTTGATATCATCTAGCTTTACCCCCTTCCAGCTCGCTAACAAATAGTCATAAGCACCAGGAGCCTCGGCCAAACTAAGATCCTCGATAAGATCATAGGCCTGGAGTTCGTGAAATACATGAATTCCATAAATATCCTCGAAAGGCCGTTTGTTCATTCCCATTCCAAAATGACAAAAGGTCATCGGGCCAACCAAACCAATATCCATCTCATCTGACTTTGCAGAGTCAGCATTTTTTACGGTATATCGAATGAGATACACATCTACTGGCTCTTCCTCTAAAGGCCAAGTCAATTTGCGTTTATCAACAATCTCAACATAATCCGGCGCTCGCCCCAATTCATTCGGATGTGCCAGCCAATTCGCCATTTCCGCTAACGCTCTAAAATCTGGCTCCCTAACCTCTGCAGGCACATCACTCTCACGACCAACCTCCCCAAGATACCTCACTGCCTTGTCACTAAACCTCACATCACGACTCAATTCAACCAACTTCGCCACGCTCGAGGTATCATCGCGACTTGCACCGGCCCAAGCCGCCTCTAATACGACTTCCTGATCTGGATGCCTCAAACCCAAGTCCAATAACTCCCGCCATTCTGGTTGCTTAACAAAGGCTAAACTAATCGCAGCAGTTTCGGCAGCACCGGAAGCTTTGAGACTCTCCTCCAGCGGCACCGTGAGCCAGTGCCGAAGCCGGACTAAACCAGACATGGAATCAAGAGGATGCCTGATGTCAGCTCCTCCAAGCTTCGCAGAGTTCGCCTTATCCGCTAATGCAACTGCCAGTCGACCAATCGCCCCATCCGCCTCAATCACACTTACGAGCTTCACATACAAGGAGTCCTCCACCTCGATATCAGACAACAGCGAATTCCAGTACGCACTCCCTGTCATTGCACCGTTGGCTGCAGCTTCCACCGCGAGCGCTTCTGCATCACCAGCCTGATTCGAAACAACAATTCTCAATGTATACATTGCCTCAAAATCAATCTGACGGTACCTATCCTCTGACAATCCCCTAGCTTGACGGACAACCCTTGTCAGCTCTCGATTTACTTCATGGCTGAAGCTCACAAAAAACTCTTGCTGTCGGTCACAATCCGCAATCCACCTCAACAATAACCCCCAGTCTTCGCGCCGCTCCGCAGCCTCACATGCCTTCTCCACGTCGACATCCAATACGGCCCCCAACACCGCATCTGCATCTTGAGACGTCCGTATCGACAACTCACGATTCGCTTCACTCGCGATCTTCGCGAAACTTACATTTTCCTGTCTAGCTCGGCTAATAACCTGCGCTATAGATACCTCCTGAGCAACAACATCAGTAGATACTACGGCTGCAATCCACAGCAATGCTGCAACCGAACACACTCGCTTCGTAACAACCGCTTTGTATCCATCCAACTTAATCATCTTACGATCAGCCACCTGGTGCGCCATACCTATAACCGATAAATACAGCTCGCTCCATCGCCAGCTTATAAACCTAAACATTGTGGCCCCACTTCTTTCAGAATCTAATTCCAACCCTAGGTGCACGGGTTTTCTCTGCTTGCACGACAGCTCTCTCCGCATCCGCCAATGACATCCAAAGAGGTACCATTTGCGAAAATAACTCCTGCGATTGCTGCGATAAAAATCTCAACGCCAAAGCCAAATCCTTCGGTGCATAATTATGCAACCCCTGAATCGATAACATCCGCCTTACAATTTGCTCTGGTAGCAGACTAATCTCCGGAACAGGAAAAACAGCTCCTACCGCCACGACCTCGCCTCCAATTCGCAAGTGTGATATCGCAGAAGATAGCGCACTGGTCACTCCACTTAGCTCTAAAGCAATGTCGAATCCATAAGCATACCGCTGATTAGCTAGTTCCGATAACTCCTCGGGGGAACAGCTATAATCCGCTCCAAACGATGCCAAAATTTCACGCCTTCCGCTATCAGGCTCAACGCCAACAACACTTTTAGCACCCAACCATTTTGCCATCGCACAGGCAGTCACCCCCAGCATCCCACCACCCATCACCAACACATGACATCCACTAAGTGGCGATTGTTGCTCAATGGAATCCTCGAAATCAGACTCCGCTCGCTTCTCACACCTTACCCGAGCCTCTCTTACTAGTCGCGTCGCACCAAATGCACCCGCAACCGTCGCAGTTGCGCAATTGGCTGGGCACGCTACTGCATCAACAACCTCGTCAGGCACACGAAATATAGAGGTCCCTGGCGCTAGAATCACATATTCCGCCAAGCCACCAGTCAAGCCACCATGCTTGGCTAATAACTCATGCCCATACTTAACTCCCCGCTCACACTTCTGAGGAATCCCTCGCTCACAATAAAAACAGCTACCACAATTTGCCACAATCGCCCAAGTAACTCGCTCGCCAGTATCAAGCGGTCGACCATAATAGTCTCGACAACCATCCCCATCCGCTGAGCAACGGACGATCCTCCCCAAAATCTCATGCCCCAATATCGTCGGAGTAGCTACTTTTCGTCGCCCTGACAACGTATGCAAGTCGCTTCCACATAGCGTAGCAGCCACCACTTTTACCAGTACCTCTCCCTCCAATAGCTCACGCACCGCAATTTCGCAATGCATAAGCGGCTTGTCTGCAGCTTCAAACACTACCGCTTTCGATCGCACGCTTCACCTCAAACCGTAACTAGCTTCGCCGCCCTAAAATACTTATCACCAAGAACAATAACGATCGCAATCACATCCATGAACGATCAGGATCAATCAACACACTAGCTATCCAGCGCAGTTCAGCGATTCTGACAACATCTACCCCAGATCACTCTCACACACTTACTATCAGAAGAAACAGAATTATGACTTCGCAGTCGGATCCATCATTGGTGTTTTGTCAGATGTACTGCTTAACAAAGACCACCAACTAATAACTACAGACACAATAGCTAAACCTACCACCCAACCGCTAATCGCGAGAAAGAAATCCATAAAGTTTGACTCACTCGAGATATACCCCTTACCAAACATTACAGCCACATATCCTAGGTATCCAAAAGCATCGGCTAAGTACAACAAGTAGCCAATATTCCCCTGATCTCGTGTCATCGCTATCAGTCGTTCGAAGATCGTTGTATGAACCGCTACATAAGGCATATACAAACCAAGTCCCAGAGCAACCATAAACCAGAAACCACTGATAACTTCGCACCATTGCCCTAGCAACGCCGTCAAAACCAACCCCAGCCCACCAACAGAAACCCACATCGCATAGGAAAATCCTGTTCGATTATCCTTAATCGCTATCGCTGCCCCATTAATGATCATTACCCCAGCTGCCACGATCATTTCCGAATACGTGAACATACTCGGCACGACTTCGTAACCAAGACCCTCCCAAAGTTCCTTTGCAAAATCAGCTCGCAAACTTCTTAAAATCGTGACCAGTAAATACATCACGACTAAGATACTCAAACCCATTAAATATCTTTTGAAGAAATCTCTTCGCTGTTGCGAATTCATCGGAACTCTCTTTGTTCGTGCAAGCTCATCTGCATCACTGGGGTGAGGTATTCGACTAAGCATCCAAACACCCAGCACAAGCGGTAGAACAAATAGTGCACCTGCACAAAAAGGCATCCAATAAACATCAACACCATTATCCAACAATAGCTTTCCAACTGACTTAGTAACACCATCTGCCATAATGAAACTCGCGCAAAGCCCTGCACTCCAGGCTTCCGTTACCCGCCGCCCTTCCAAGAATCCCAAAACCAATCCGAATACCATTCCGAGCGGTAAGCCGTTAAAAAACAAACACACGAAATTCCAAGGTGCCGGCACTATTCCGAATAGCAACAAAGCAAACTCTGCAATCCCAATGAGCACCAAAATGGCCAACGCTCGTCGCTCAGCCCTCATCTCAGCAATCACCTTGATCCCAACGAACTTTGAGACCATATAGCCAATAACCTGGGTTGAAACATAAAGCATCTTCTGGTCGATCACTAGCCAGTCGCTAAAGTACAGTAAGCCATCGTAAGATGCCGACGTAAATGGCTTCCGGAATGCGTACATACAAAAGTATGTTCCGAACGAAGCTATAATGGCCCACGTGGAACCTAATACCGGATTGCTCAACCAGTCCGATAATCCTCTGTGATGCTCGACCTTGGCCATGCTTATCCCTTAACTTTCCAGAAACATTCGATCAGCCCGCCGATTATAAACATTTCATTGTCGAATCGGTTAATTTTCCATGAGTCAAGCAGCGAATTTGTAATACTTCTGATACCATTCACCGGCATAAATTTAACGCTTCTGACCTTGCTGATAACGCCCTTCACCATGCCTCATCCCACTGTCGAAACCATCTGCAAAATGTTCCAGCAACGAGGCGATTCTCGATATGGTGGAGAAGCTGTAACACAGCTACAACATGCCCTTCAAGCAGCAACATTCGCCGAAGCAACGGGAGCTTCTCCCGCATTAATCGCGGCAGCCTTATTGCATGACATCGGACACCTTCTTCACGATCTCCCCGCAGACGCACCTGACCGAGGAATCGACGACGCTCATGAAGAACTCGCCGCGCGTTGGCTGATGGGTCGGTTTCCCCCAAGTGTCGTGGCCCCCGTCCAATTGCACGTCACTGCTAAACGCTTTTTGTGCACGACAGATGCGGTCTACCTAAAGCATCTAAGTGGTCCGTCGCTACAAAGCTTACAACTGCAAGGGGGACTTATGAACGACGAGGAACTAACCTCCTTTCGTAACCATCCTCACTTCACCACTGCAATTCAATTGCGACGCTGGGACGAAGCTGCCAAAGACCCCACTCTGCAGACTCCGCCGCTGGAACATTTCGTCAGCTATCTCCAACAAGTTGCCCTCTAATCACCACTCCACCAACCATCAAAAAAACAGCAAGATTCAAGCAGAGAGCCCAGAGGGCTTTACTCCCTTTAGCAGCATAGCTCTTACGCGCTCTCTCTATCCACCGCGGCCAAGCGATTTTGGGGTCCTTTGCTATCCTTTACACAAGCGACGTAAAAACCGCCCAAAACATGGCGTTTTTCGGTTCCAGCTCCCAATTTCTCGCTTTACCCACTGGCTGAGAATATAATTATCATTTGTTAGGTTCTGACTCCAGGATGGAGCCCTCTCAACTCCCAACCGTCCGGATTTCAGAATTTGTCCCCAGGCCAAAACTATCAATCAGCGTTGCATCGCGAAACTCTGCGAGCATTCTTTGACGCCTCACCGACGATCAAATTGTTGCGCGCCGACTCAGCACCTTGGGTTGTCGATTTTCTACGGCAGGTTTTTAAAACCGGAGAGGCCATTGCGCTTGGTCAAGCCGAATTGAGATCTCGCCTGGCAATCTATCAGGAAGAACTTCACGAACACAATCCAAGCTTTCTTACGGGAACACCCGAGCGCTACCTATCTCAATGGGTTGACTCGGGATGGCTCTATCGTTTCCTCGAGGCGAACTCCAGCGAACCGCAGTTCCAACTCACTCGACATGCTGAAGAAGCTATTCGCTTTCTCGATTCAGCTCTCGCTTACGGTAAAGAACTTGTCGGTACAGAAAGTCGCTTACGACTGGTTATCGATACCCTAGATGATATTGTCCGCGGCGCTTCTGCAGACCCACAGCAACGACTCGCGTATCTTAAGGAACAAAAAGCACATCTGGAATCGGAAATCGCTGCTATCGAATCGGGCAAATCAATCCAAACATACCGCCCATCCCAAATTCGCGAGCGTTTCCAAACAGCGATGTCTTTACTCAAAGATCTACAAGCCGACTTTCGCGCTGTTGAGGAAAGCTTTCATCGTATCGCCCGTGATGTCCAACAACGGCACGCAACCGGTAGCGAAAGTCGTGGTGATATCCTAGGATTCGCGCTAGATGCAGAAGATCTCATGAAAAATCGCGATGAAGGAATCAGCTTCTATGCTTTCGTCAAGTTCCTTTTCTCGCCCGCCCAACAGAAAGCACTTTCCAAGAACATTGAGGAAATCCAAAAACTCGAAGCATTAGAGAATTATGACGAATCCCTACATCACTTAAACCGAATGGTTCCTTCGCTGCTTGCAGAGGCGGAAAAGGTGATGCGGACTAACGCGCGGTTAAGTACGACACTACGCAGATTACTCGATGCTCGTGCAGCCGCTGAAAGAGTGCGACTCGCTAATGTCCTAAGAGACATTCGTCAAGCTGCCATCCAACTGCGCGATGTGCCGGAACGACTCGAAATCCAGCTTTCGCTTGATACACATATCGATATCCAATCTCCGTTTGCTCGCACATTTTGGGTGCCAGAACCAACATTCGATGCAGCACTACCAGAGGTCAACACAATCGACTCCCAGGAAGCAAGAAGACTCGCCGAGGCATTCGTCAAGCTCAAGCGACTAGACTTTAGAAAACTACGCCGAGTTATTCGCGAGCTGACCATCGATGGACATACACGATCTCTCCAAGAAGTGCTTCTCCAGACACCCTCAGGATATGGGATCGTGGAGGTACTTGGTTATGTACAAATCGCTTATGACGATCACCACTCGATAGATCCAAACCACCAAGAGCAGATTCGCATTCATTCCACTACAAAGTCTCCTGGCGACCTTGTTTTAACCGTACCCAAAATCATATTTCGCCCCAAAGCGACTTCACGTGAAGGAGCGCATCAACCCAAATGACACCCGACTCCCTATCAGATTCTGAATATCCTCTGGGCCGACAGTTTAATACCAGGCCGCCAACCGAATGGAGCCCCGCCGCCATTCGCTTGCTGCAGGGCGTTGTTTACTACGATGACAACAGCCGAATTTGGGATGCAATTCTTCGATTTCGTACACCGCTAGAAGAGTACTTCGCCAAAATTGGCCTAGATGTCATCGTCGACGAAACAGATGGAATGGCATATCTTCGCCAACTGGATGAAGACAATTCCATGACGGACTCGGAATCATTACCTCGCCTATTCCGAAGAACTCCCTTGGGATATGACGCATCGCTTCTAGCGGTATTGCTGCGCGATGTCTTTAGACAATTCGAAGACGAAGAACTTCACAATCAACGCTGTGTCGTAACTCAACACGATTTGCTCGACATGTGGAAAGCGTTCTTTGCCTCTAACGTTGATGAGGTACGATTAAATCGCACACTCCAAGCCGCCTTGCGAAAAATTGAGGAACTCAAGTTCATAAAGCAATTCGAAGATGAGCCTCCCTCTTGGGAGATTCGACGCATCTTAAAAGCTAGATTACCCATCAGCGAATTAGATACCCTACGTCAAGCCTTAATGGTTCGAGTTGGACGAGAGAAAAGCAATGACAATACTAAGACAATCGAAAATAACGAACGTAGATAATGACCAGCGCCCGTCACCACCAGGTTACCGCTTGGCCAAGTTCGAAGTGTTCAATTGGGGCACCTTCGATGGTAAGGTATATTCGGTGGAACCTCGCGGCGAGACAACCTTGCTAGTCGGTGAAAATGGATCTGGCAAGTCTACCCTGGTTGATGCCCTACTAACGCTCCTAGTTCAGCCCAAAACACGCAACTATAACGTCGCTGCTGGCGCTGCCAAGAACGAACGTGACGAGCGGAGCTATATACGTGGTGCCTATGATCGTACCGTCGGAGAATCAGGCAAGCCACAAGTTCAATACCTGCGCGGACCACATGGCTACTATACTGCTCTTCTAGCCTGCTTTCACAATGCTCATCGCAACAAATCTTTTTCGATATGCCAGATTCTTTTCTTAGATGCCGACAACCGCGCTACCAAAGTATACGCATTCAGTGACAAAGAGCGCTCGATAGCAGAAGACCTTGCGAGCCTCAGTAGTGCTAAAGGTATTGTAAAGCAATTATCTGAGCGTGGATTTAAAGCGACGGATTCTTACAAGGAGTATTTCAATTGGTTGCAGAAAGCTACAGGATTCCGGGCGAAAGCCATGGATATCTTCAATCAGACGGTAGCCGTTAAAGATGTGCAGCGATTGGATATTTTCATTCGTCAACATATGCTGGAAAAGACATACTGGGACGATAGGGTCAATCGACTGCTAAAGCATTTCAGTGAACTAATTGATGCCCACCATTTATTGCTCAAGGTTCGACTACAAGCGGAACTGCTAGCACCTATTCGCGAAGAAGGAGTACACTACCAGACCAAATCTCAGGAAGTAAACCACTTAAGAACACTGTTACTCGCTACACCATACTATTTTTCCAAGCTACAAATAGACCTTCTGAAACCGTATTGTATCTCATGGGCGCAGGAACTAGTTAATCTCCAGGCTGATATCGCTCGACTGGCAGCACTAAAAGAAGAACACGATCGCAACATCGCTAGACTCGAATTGGAGATCGAGAATGCTGGTGGTGAGCGTCTCCGCTCTTTACCAGGACTTGTTGCTCACGCAGAGCAGCTCGGCCGAACGAAACTCGCAACTCGCCAACGTTTTGAAAACTGGCTGGAGATAGCCGGTATCCACAGCCGAGCTACCACGCCGGAGCAGTTCCATCAATTGCAACGCGATATCGAATCCGCTGGGACGCGCTGGCGATTGGAGCGATCCTCTGTAGATGCTGAATTAGGGAATCTACAATTTGAAATAGGTGCGCTGCAGAAGCAACTGGCTGAGGATCAGGCCGAACTAGCAGCCCTGGAAAAGCGAAAAGGAAACTTGCCAGAAATGCTAATTTCGATTCGCGAAAAAATGTGTCGAGACCTGAAATTATCACCTGCCGACTTGCCATTTGCTGCAGAGCTAATTGCCGTGCCGCCAACGGAACGCGACTGGGAGGAATCGATCGAACTGGTCCTAGGTAGTTTTGCTAAAAGTCTACTCGTCTCACGCGAGCATTATTTGCGAGTCAGTAACTATATCGATCAAACACGCTTGATCGATGATAAAGGAAAGGGACAAAGACTTGTATATTTAAAGGTTGATACCTCAGCAATAGGCAGCTACGAGCTACGGAAGCGTAGCAATGATGAGATATCCTTCTCACCGAACACACTGGGGACCAAACTTCAATTTCGCCCAGATCATCCATTAACTCCATGGTTAAAGCAGGAAATCCAATGCCATTATAACTATTTAGCCTGCGAATCCATCGAGGAATTCCAGCGATGTACAGGAGCTGCTATGACCAAGCAGCGGCATACAAAATCAGGACTATTTCGGCATGAAAAAAACGATCGCAATCTGTCAAGTGATCGTCGCTTCTTTGTGCTGGGATGGGATAACCGCTCCAAGCGAGAATCGCTTTTAGATGCGATTCGAATGACACAGCAAGCACTAAACCAATTAATTGCCCGTGGGCAAAACATCAAAGGTCGCCTTGACCAGATCGTTAAAGCAACGGCAGCCCTTGAGCAGGCCTTGGCGGTAACCGAGTTTGACACCATCGACAATGACCGTCATGAGTTTGACATCGCGCAATTACGGCTTGAGATAACGCGACTAGAACAGTCGAACGACGTGGTAAAGGATCTAAAAGCAAAGTGCTTACAATTGCGACAGGAGACGATAGGCTATCAGGAAGATCGGGATCTTTGTATCAGCAAGAGAGCAGGAGTTGAGGCCGAACTGAAACATGGTCGTTCGCTCCTTAAAAAGTCAGAGGAATTGATTAGCTCCCAGAGCGATGCAAGTACTCCTACTGAGAAAACACTCGAGGAATTGAGCGACCGTATTTCCCAGCGTCTCGAACTTAGCAACTTGGGTACGCTTCCCGATCAGGCAGAGCGACACTTGAGATCCGATTACGAACGTGCAATCGAACGACTTCGACCTGCCGGACGTGACCTTACAAATGCCATGATGCGTTTTCTGAAACGTTTTCCCGATGAGCAAGCTGATATCGATGCATCAGTAGATTCCCTAGAGAGCTTTTTAGCGCTAGAAGAACGAATAGCTCACGATGATCTGCCTAAACATGAAGAACGGTTTAAGCATCGCCTAAACGAAAAGGTATTGCAGGAAATCGGCCTCCTTAATGCGGGCTTAGAAGCTGATCGCCAGGAGATTCGGAACAAGATCCATCAACTCAATGACGCCTTAAAGCTACTCGAGTGGAAGAAGGGTACTTTCATGCAACTTGAGCTGAGCGACAGTACAGATCGTGAGATCGTTGATTTTCGTCGGGAACTGACAGCTTGTCTCAGCAGTACCTTCGAGGACTCGACTGAAATCAATGAAGCAACATTCCTTCGCATACAGAAATTGATTGAGAAACTACGAGATGACAATAACAGTCGCTGGCGCGAGAAAGTCATTGACGTGCGAAACTGGTTTAATTATTCCGCTCGGGAGATTATCAAAGAAACCGGTAAAATTAGGAGCGAATACGAGGGTGGCACAGGGCAATCTGGTGGAGAGAAGGGCAAGTTGGCGTTTCTAGTTTTAGTAGCCGCAATTGCCTATCAATATGACATCGATCCCAACAAAGAAGAAAGCGACAGCTTTCATTTCGTTGTGGTAGACGAGATGTTCTCGCGCAGCGACGATCAACATGCGGAATATGCCCTACAGCTTTTTGATCAGTTTCGCTTGCAGCTTTTGATTGTTGCCCCACTGGACGCCAAAGCGAGAGTGACTGAACCGTATGTTGGCACCTATCTACATGTTTTGAAAAACAAGGAGACCCATCGTAGCGAGTTGGTCGCAATCACCGCTGATGAGATAACCGAGGCCCAGGGCCATACATAAAGCATTTGGCACCCACACGGATGCTGCAGGACCTCTCAGGCAGAGATCGGATAAAGATCGAAAAGTCGCTTATTCGATGGGCAAAGCCTAACCGCATTAATTTCTCGTATTTATTCCTCTTTTAAGGCCCAATACCGCCCATTGTTGCGGAACTGCTAGTCGCGCTTGAATGAACCGCCGGAATTTATCTGCTTTTCTGTTCACATATTAGTTGACGGGCGATCAATGCACATGTATACATATACTTATTCACCAGCGCATATTCCACGGCGTCAACTGTTACTGGGACAGCAGCCCTAGTTCCTGACTCGTCGCCTAGGGGGAGAAATTTCAGCCAGAGGCGGTTTGGCAAAAGCCATGCATGTGCGCGAGTGAACTGGATCGCTTTCGGTGAAGCGATCGCCAGGGAGGGATACCCCAATTAAAGTTTTGGTCTAACTGCCCTTGAGAGGACAGTTTCGACCAGAAGAAGGAATCTTCCAATTACTTAGGAAGTGCTAAAAGGAGTTGGGGTATGAGCGAATTACGTGTTGTAGTTCGAGATTGTTGGAAGACGATGTGGGGAGTGTTTCATGGAGCGACCGCAAGTCGCATCGTGGCGGCACTCTCATCCGAACCTGAAACGATACCGGAACTGGCGGCAGCTGCGGATCGTTTTGAAAAGGGCCTTGCAAATCGCTTTTTCCACAACATGCATGAAGGCTATAACGATGAAATGTGGGACGCGGGAATCGTGATGATCGACCTTAGTGCTCGAATACTCGCGTTCAAATCAGCTTATGAACATTTTACCCATAGCGGCTACGTCCAATATCACAATGGAGACTGTGCCACCTCACTGAAGATTCGGTACAACCTTCCATCCAACTGGCTCATCACTTGCAACCTTGATCAGTGGGATTTCGCTATCTCTCGACGCGCAATGCGGCTAGAGAGACTTAAGAATAACCCCCGCCAGGTAATATATGGAGAGTCGCTTTACCATTTCATTACCAAGCGATGCTTTAGCTCCATAGAAATACGTGACAGTATTCGTCGCGGTGATCGCAGCACGGCTTATGAACTCTTCTACAGCTTTCATGCTGAGTGGCTACTAACTCCGCTTGACCAACTGGGAGCAATTTCTCCTCGCGATTACCTATTAGAAGATTGTGATTCGGTGGAGCAAGATATTTGGAGTCGCCAAGAGCAGTGGAGCATCACCGGCGAGGCACCAAATGGGATTTCGCGAGAAAGTTTTGCATTTCAGTATGGGCCAGTTGGGCGCCAAGAGTTTTTCATTTATCAGTATCTCGTTGAAAGCTTATTCCAGTGGTGCCTCGAACGCATAGCGACCCTAGAGGATCATGAGCAAATCGTGGATTTAGATACTGAGCGTGAACAGCTTCAACTTTTCGGACAGGAATGGCTAAATACCAATAATCCTGAGTTTCGTGATCGCACTCCTCAATCAATCATCGATTTAGAACGTCGCCGAATTCCTATTGTACTCTCAACCGAAGAAACTGTTATCGACTGCAATTGTCCGCTATGCAACCTAATGGCCGATATGCCCGGTCCAGCTTTCTGGAGCATTGATGGCTCTGGACTTCCGATGCAATTTGCGTTTTCACCCTACTCATCGGAGGAGGAATGGCGTGAACTTTCGTTACCTGGCAGCGCACTAACTATCAAAACAAATGCTTACTTTGACGATGATGACCAAGGAACACTTTCCGACGACCTACCAAGCAATTTTATTGTTGGAGGCAAGGAGTCTCTGCTAGATAAATCATCAACCTCAACGATTATCAATTCATCCGCAACGATTATACAGCTCGTCGATATTGGCTTCTCCTTGAGCCACCTCATGCAGCATCTGGACCAAGCACCAGATCAGCATAGACACATCAGCGAATTGAATCGCCATTTTGACAATTTACGTGAAGTCGTTTTGCACAGTGACACAGGCCTTAGCTTACTGGAACCAGTACTCGAAAAATTTTGCGACTGCCTAGATGACATTCAGTCGCAATATCCTCAACTTGAAGAACGATGCAATCATGTTCATCTACGCTTGGAGCACTTGATATCGATCGCTAAATAAATCGATACTGTTCTCCTTATACCATCGCATTTTTTCTGAGCATGGCGCTATGGCACTACGTAGGCATATAGCGCTATTGCTCTAATATTTTCCAACTTCACACATACCCTATTCAATCAATCAATCAATCCATCAATCCATCCATCCATCCATCCATCCATCCATCCATCCATCCATCCATCATCTATTGTAAAAACAGAATATACTTTGCTGCGGCTCGTATCTCGTACGAAGCCTGTATTTACTTCCTGAATCCTAGGCGTAATCTGCTGGATTTGAGCGAGGTACAAGAGAGAGCCCGATGCGCTGACGAACTACTCCAGTAGTCTCTTCAAATATCATCGTGTGATACTTTCGCAATGCGATTCAAATCGACTTGGCCAAGTATGCTTTGTTAGCTCCTGCAAATAAGAGAGCCATCAAACTACACCCACACAAGGACAATTGTATTTTCAGTAAGAACTTCCGCACTTGCGAGTAGCCAGTTATTTTTCATTAGCATCAGCATTCGTGAGGTGCGACTGGCTTCGATTAACTGAGACGCATTTGGCTAGCTGGAACAAATAGTCATGCGGTTGATGACGAATCTGTAGTTTTTAAGAGAGACGAATTCATTGCATGGCACTGTAGCCCATCATTTCCAGACTATACTGGCCTAATCAGTAGATCCGAAAAAGCATTTACCCAACTACGACACGACATCATTGGGATACCAGGTCATCCTTGACAGCAACTTTCCATTCTTTTTGGCTTGCGATACGATTGCCAGAATGTGTTCGCAAAGACGCTGGAGTGTAGTCGCGAATAAGCATTGAAATTCTCTCGTGGTGTACCCACGAATATCTTTGAAGTTTACCGTCAATTACTACGGGTTCGACCATCGGGCTTAAAACGCTGACTTCGACTCATTCGAAGGCGGTTGCGGTCACTAAAATATCCTTTTCGATGTTGATCGCTGTCACGCGAGCGGCATGGCTGCGTCGCTTCCCACCTCATAGCTTAATCATTCGATTTGTAATGCTCGCTTTAAAAGCATACAGGGAACTTACTGCGTCTAAGGTATTCGACAGCAGCCATAGCTTTAGATGTAGTAGTCTTTAACCGTAGCAGAGTCCGGATGTAGCACACAAACACGGGGACAGGCGTTGCAAAGGGTTTCACAACGCAGCTCAACGAACAATACTGGGCAATGCAGGGACAGGCGCGGCAATCGATCAAAGGAGTTTTGATGGTGCTAGCATAATAGAAGCGGGGCGGCCAACGCCGGGACAGGCGATGTGTTGCTCGCGGCGAAATGCATGAAGCGGGGACAGGCACGGTGATGCTATAGCTCATGGGTGTGTCGACTCTGCTAGCAAAATAGAACGCGGTGGGCAACGCGGGGACAGAAACGCGGGGACAGACGCTGAGTTCCGCGAGGCGCTGTGTTGCTCGTGGCGGAATGAGTAAAGCGGGGATACGTTGGATCCACGATTCACACCAACACGGGTACAGGCATTGCACGAGCGCAATGGCGCTTCGACCCTGCTAGCAAAACCGTATGGCACGAGGAACTCGGGGACAGGCATGGTGATGCTATGGCACATGGAGTTTCGTCTCTGCTGGCAAAATAGAAACGCGGCGGCCAACGCCGGGACAGGCGCTGTAATGATCGCGGCGAAATGGGCAACGCGGGGACAGGCGCTGTGTTGCTCGCGGCAAAATGAATGAAGCGGGGACAGGCACGGTGATGCTATAGCTATAGCTCATGGAGTTTCGGCTCGGCTAGCAAAATAGAACGCGGTGCGCGACGCGGGGACAGGCGCAGTGTTGCTCGCGGCAAAATGAATGAAGCGCGGGCAGGCTTTTCTGAATGAAGCGGGGACAGGCACGGTGATGCTATAGCTCATGGGTGTGTCGACTCTGCTAGCAAAATAGAACGCGGTGGGCAACGCGGGGACAGGCGTTGTGTTGCTACGCGGGGACAGGCGCTGTAATGATCGCGGCGAAATGGGCGACGCGGGGACAGGCGCTGTGTTCCGAGGCGCTGTGTTCCGAGGCGCTGTGTTCCGAGGCGGAATGAGTAAAGCGGGGATACGTTGGATCCACGATTTCCCTGCCAGTTAAAGCCCCCCACTTCTCAATGTTATCATGTAGTGAAATGCTTGCCTGTAATTGATAATCATCTTGGACGATAAAGCCCACTCCACTCAATGCTGTCGCTGTGTGGCTTTTACTGTCTAACAGTCACTACCCGCATTGCCGCAAGCTTATGGTTCATTCGCTTCCATGAGTGGGTGCAACCACCCGCGATACCCAGAGGCCAAGATCACTAAACAAACTGCCTCAAATATCTAAAACTTTGACGAAGCGAATCATGCCTATCTTCTAAGGATCCTTCATAGGCTCGATCTTCAACCTCAACGCACACCGCACCACGATATCCAACCTCGGTGAGCGTCGAGAAGAATTTACCCCAATTCACCTCACCGAAACCAGGTAGTTTGGGAGTATGATATTCGAGTGGATGTGCCAAAATACCAACCTCATCAAGTCGATGCTGATCCAATCTCACATCCTTCGCATGGACATGAAATAATCGCTCTCGGAAATTGCGCATCGGTGCCAGATAATCCATCTGCTGCCAAACCATATGCGACGGATCATAATTTAGTCCGATTCGATCACTCCCTAAATCGCTAAACATCCGTCGCCAAATCGCGGGACTGACTGCCAAGTTCTTGCCTCCGGGCCATTCATCCTTACTGAACAACATAGGGCAATTCTCGATACCGATGCGCAAATCTAAGTCCTCAGCTTTCTTTACAATCGGCAGCCAAGTCTCCAAAAATCTTGGCCAGTTCTCGTCGACGGACTTAGTGTAGTCGCGTCCAATAAACGTATTAACGTTCTTTAGCCCTAGCTTTCTCGCACCTTCCATAACCAATAACAAATGCTCAACACTTTTTCGTGCTTCCTCCTGATTTGGCGAGAGGCAATTTGGATAGTAACCAAGTGCGCTAATAGAAACGCCAGTAGAACGGCACAATTGATGAATTTGACCAATTCGCGTTACATCTAACTCACCTACATTAATGTGAGTCACTCCCGCGTATCGTCGTTCTGCCTTGCTGACCGGCCAGCACATCACCTCGACACAACGGTAGCCAATATCCGCCGCCAAGTGAAAGACTTCTTCGAGTGTCATCTCCGGCACAATTGCACTTGCAAACCCCAATTGCAACATCTGGAAATCTCCTATCATACAATTGCTAACTTATTAATTTCACTTGCCGCCGTACCATACTCCACGCAGCCATAATCGACTTCGTAGTCTCTCCAACAAAGCTGCCGGAAGGTGCAACTTATCTGCTGTTGATGCATTCAATCGCGCCTGTGCAGAGGAACGAATTCCAGTAATGACTGTGCTTACTGCTGAATTATCCAAAGCAAACAGAATCGCAATATCCGCCATCGAGTATTGCTGATCGAGCCCCAGCTCGCACACATCCCGCCAAATTTCACTAACTCGTATCACACAGCGCTCAAGCCGATCTCCCATAAAATAACGGTGGCGGAAATCGTCCTCGGGGAAGTGGTGACTTGCTGAATACTTCCCTGTCAGTACACCTTCATCAAAAACACAACGCACGATAACCGCAGTTCCGGTTTCCTGTGCTACAGGCAAGATCTGTGCAGCCGGTTGCTGATCGAAAATATTAAAGATGACCTGAATCGAATCCACTAACCCAGCTCTCATCAGATCGACTACACATCCCTGATCTTGCTCTGGCGTACTGATACCGATCCAGCGGATCTTTCCTTCGCTGCGCAATTTTTGTAAATCGAGCAACGGCTGAGGATCAGCATTCCACGCAGACGTCCAGGTATGCAACTGCAATAGATCAATACAATCAACATTTAGATGCCGCAATCGATCTTCTATATTCTGCCTTAAGTACTGCGCGCTATACCGATCTTGATGTTTGCAGTAGGGACTAGGAGGCCACGGACCTGGAGTTGGAGGTGTCTTAGTTCCGACATAAACCTTCTCGCTACGACTACGGAGCACTTCAGCAATGACCCGTTCGCTTCGACCATCACCGTAACCTTGCGCTGTATCGATGAAGTTCACACCTCGATCAATAGCTTCATTCAAGGCGGAAATGCTTTGGTGGTCATCTTGACCACCCCACTGACCTCCCAATGCCCAGGCACCAAAACCAATCTCAGAAACCTGAATACCCGTTTTTCCAAATGCCCGGTCACGCATGTTAATCCTTCTTCAATTCCTAAACATT
>JAUMAI010000259.1:0-12954 GCA_032116775.1 Pirellula sp.
ATGGAAAAATTGAGTCGAACGGATAGCGATACTCAGAAACGTATTCTGACAACGATCGTCCCATCAGATCGTGTCGAAAATCTTGCAACCTCGACACCTAGCCCTATGAATGTGGTACCGCATGGTGCGAGACCTCGCTCGATGCATTCCCGAGATGAGTCATTGCGTTTCCTCATTCACCATTTGCAGTGCTTGCAGCGAGAACGAGGCGAGTGATGTTTCGTGGCATTCTGTTCCAACGCATTTTAGTAATTAGCTCAGTGGTCGTTGTGGGAGCCTTGGTCTTCCCGCAGCTATTAAGGCACTGGCTAGCGGATCGAACAGAACAGATTCTTGCAACGCCTGTGCATATCGGTGGCCTAAAAGTATTCCCACGCACCGGCACCATCTTCTTATCGGATATCGTTTTAGGCGATCAAAGCAGTCCAGCCTACATGAAGGTGTCAAATAGTTGGCTGACATGGAAAAAAGACGCTTGGACGAATGGTTCATTGCGTTTTGAGCAAGCAATACTTAGCGATGTCAAAATCGAGACCGATCCGCGAGCGCATGATTATTTTGGCTTCCTAGATCAACTGCAGTCTCGTCAAGTTGAGCAAATCATTCCAAGCTTATACTTCGACGAACTCGGCTTGAAGACACATAGCGATGTTGAGCGATTTACTAAATCGCGAGTAACAACGATCGACGAGTATCACTCGCTCTGGCATAAAGAGAAACAGCAATTAGAGTTGGTCACCGCTGAGCTTAATGCAGCTCTTGCGGAGATCGAGAAAATTGGCGAGGTCACTCCTAACAAGTTTCGCGATCGAGCGGAATTAGAAGCGACCATGCAACGGGCGCTCACCATACACCAAAAGTATGTCACTACCCGAGAGAGCGTAAAACACTTTTCGAATCGCTTGAATGAACTCGACGAGCAATTTGAAAAACAAGGGGAAGAGGGCTTCAGCCGAGCAGAGACGGATCTGACGATTAGCGATATCATGCTTAGGGAAATCGCTGACAGGCAGATCAAGCAATTCGGTCTTTCTCAAACATCTGTATGGCTCGACTATATCGTGACTGGCCGAAGCCTCTTAGGTGGATTGGAACTACCGCAACTGATGCAGAAACAGGGCAGGGAGTTCTATTTCAGCGACAAGGCTCCTCACGCAGAGAGCTTGATTGAGAACCTGACATTACGCGGCGACTTGCTGCTTCATCATCGGCCCCATAAAGTTTTGATGCACGGGTACAACCTAAGATCAAATCCGAAAAATCTTCTGATCACACGTATCGATCGAGAGAATACTAACAAGATGGAAATCCCTCCTACTGTTTTGCGAGGAGAGATTAATTCACAAGCAGATACACTCCTCTTTGACTTTCGTCGTCTTTGGCGTCCTGAAGTCAACATGGAAAGCCTCGCCACCAAGAGCACTAAGCTGCCAGCGATGACTTTTCGCAGTAGCGACATCATTACCCTGGAGAGTCAAGCGGTAGGCGCCAATCATGGAGAACTTCAAATCTCCCCCGAAATCTCATTGACATGGCACGGAAGTAAGCCATGGCTCTGGACTCAATGGCGATTCGAAGAAGACCAGCGGTGGCGTGCCAAGTGGGTCATTCGCCAGGATATCGTCAACCTTAAGAGCACAGAACTTAGCCAAGACTCAGCCGTAGCATCCGTTGCTGCGAAAGTTTCTCAACATTTAGAAACCGTTGATCGCTTTGATATCGAGCTCGATGTTATTTATACCAATGATCGGTATAACGTGAAGCTGACCAGCAACCTGAATACTTGGCTCCCCAAGCTGCTTAAACTCGTTTATGAAGCGGAGAAGGAAGAGCGGTTGGAGCGCATTCGCACTGCGATCCGAAATTATGGCGCGGCGGAACTCAGTCAATTGAAAGAACTTGTTAGAAGGGATCAGACGGAAGCTTTCGCTCGCATCGATCCACAAGCCAAAACATTGTCTCGGCTATCAAGTATCCTGGCCACAAAAATCGGTGCGTCACCGCGCGTGAGAATTTCTCAAGAGAGCCAAACCGGAATCGTTCGCTAAACTCGCATTGTGCTTCAATCACATATCTTTGCTGTGATACCTAGACGCCAAAGTTGCGAGGGGTCATGCCACAGATCTCTCGCATTTTCTGAAGTAAACTCCGATGCGTAACGATAACCTCGAGCGTTCTGTTCAATCTGATTAACGGATAGAAGATTCCTTGTTGGCGAATCTTAAGTCGATAACGGAAGGGGAGGGGAGTGTGGCAGCCTGTGACTGAAAAAAACTCTTTAGCTTACTGAGTTTCTTATCCACGGAAGGCTCACCTGCGACTTCTAAACCAGGAGCATGCCCCCACAGAATTTGGTGCTTGCTAAAGGTCATGATTCCAAGAACCCAAGGTTGAGTCGAAGCTGTTGTATCTGCCTGAACGTGAATACTCCGCAGAGCCCATTCCTGGCGAGCAGGTTCGAGTAACTTACACAATCGCAGCGCTTGGGTAATTCGAGGATCACCAAAGGCTGCTCCGGCGATAGAGGGTGGCTTGGCTCCTTCGGCGTAGAGCAAAAAATAATCCTTTTCGCTTTTCACGACAAAACCGTCGCTCGGCAGCACGGTTCCTTCTTCGTCGACGGCATAGAAACCTTCTTTGGATTTAAGCGGTTCGAGTGGATCGGTTTCAGAAGTGGGCTGGCAAAACACCATCGCTAGCGGCTTACGGTAGGTTAGACAGACCCGAACCTGACCACCTGATGACTTTTCCACTAAAACAGTTTTTTGAACCCAAGGATGTGAATCAAAGGCGCGAGCGATCGCGGCAGTTGCTTGACGATCGAGCAAGGACACATCGTTTAAGGCTCCACTCCCCAGCACTTCATTTTTCACATTGCCTGGGATCCAATCGGGCTGAGCCGTAACGTCCATCCTCTCAGCCGATAGTGCGTACAAAGCACGATCTAGGTGCTCGGCACCCCAGAATCGCCAGCCGAAGTATCCTAAGAGCGCTAGAACCAACGGGCCAACGATACTCAACATGGCCCCGCGGGGAATAAGTTGAAAGCCCAAATAGAGACGTCCAAGCCAATCGGCCTCGCTCGTCGTTTTGGTACTTTTGGTCGCTTTTCCGGACACGCGTTCACTCCATCCCTGGAATGTCAGGGTTGCGGAAACTGTCTCTAAGTCTCAGCAACCGATAACAAAGTCGTGGTCTAGCCTTGCAGGCCAATAGTGTTTACCAAATTTTCAGGTGCAACTGCAATTGCACTCCCTTCTTTGCTGCGACCGTACTGCGAACTTTTTCCAGTAATGCTATCACTTGAGCAGCAGTCGCTGAGGAAGACAATGTAAGAAAATTCGGATGAGTTGTGCTCAACTGCACCCCACCCTCCCGCAAGCCAGAGAGTCCCGCTTCCTCGATAAGGTCAGCTGCGCTACAGCCCAGCGGATCGATAAAGGGAATCAACGTGGGAGTTCCCAAGGCGGGTTGCGTCGCACGTTTTAGAATCCAAAGCTTTTGCATTCTCTTGGTCAAGGCAATTGGATCAGCCGATTTTTCGAGGCGCAACTCCGCTTGCAGAATAACCAATTCATCTAAACTGCTTTGATGATAAGAGAATTGCAGTTGCGATCCATCAAACTCAACGATTTCGCCTGCTCGAGTCAAAAGCCGCGCTCGCTGCACACGTTGACCGATATCACCATCGAGCGTGCTTGTATTTCCGTGCAAGGCCCCGCCGAGTGTACCCGGAATACCGACCAGATGTTCGATGCCCGACAAGCCCTCTCCGACAGCCGCCGAAACGACATGGGAGAGTTGGGCCCCCCCACCCGCTTTGACCACATTTCCTTGAATGGTAATTTGGCAGAATGCTGGAGTGGCCAACGAAATTACTAGCCCTGCAAACCCCTCATCCCGAATCAGCACATTGGAGCCGCCACCGATAATCCGAATAGGAATGGATTCTCTATGGCAGGCCATGACTAATTCTTGCAGTTGCTGCTCGGAAGTTGGTTCCGCGAAGAAGCGGCAGCTTCCTCCTAAACGCAGCCATGTGTAGGGAGCAAGCGGTTCATTTTCGCGGACGATGTGTTCAAAACCGGCAGGAAAAGCCATAAGAATTCCTAGTGGTATCGATGCAAATGCTCGCTGAACGTCGAGCGATAAAATGCCAGGGTATAGATTGTCACCAACAGATGGACCGGACAAGATCAGTTCGGCGGAATATCATTGATCGGATCATCTATCTAAATAATCTACCCCCGGAATGATCCGGAGTGAAATACCCCTTGCCTCGACCTTTTAAACAACGGCCTTTCAAATCAAGGTGTTAAATCTCAGAGCGGGTCCAGGCAACGTCGATCAAGGCAAGGGTGCATTATCTCCGGTCGGCACCTTATTGACGTAGCGGAAGGGGCAAGGTGTCGAGCGCCTTGCGAATAACGTCCCGAACTCGACCGCGACTCTGAATCCCTCCCACCGCGGTTCGCTTCCAACCGGTGTCGTTTTTCGTGTAAACGACCAATTGCGGTAGCGACGTTGCAGTCCCCATCAATTTTTCCGCCAACTCGGGCTCCGCATCCCGATCGACAATTGTGAAGACAACATCTTCCAACATTCCATCCCGCTTCATTGGCTCGATGGTGTCCGCCTTCATGATCCGACAGGCTTGACACCAATCGGCACCCACTAAAACCACCAACGGCTTATTCTCGTCCTGAGCCTTCTTGTAAGCCTTCGCATAGGATCCATCCTCATCACCACTGTTGGCGGTAAATGCTACTAGCAGAGCCATTCCCCATAAACCCATCATCAACCTCCTGGTGAAAAGTCAAAACCACCTAAATCGAGAGGGCATTCTAGGGATTGGGTAAAATGCAACAACCTACCCCTCCCCAAAGGAGGCGGTCCAGCCAACGAATCACAAGGGGTAATGTCCCTACTTTCGAACGTTAGTCCACCCTCCAGTAGAACCTTCGACTGAGCCATAACCGTTAGAAGAAAACTCTACCTTCCTCAACTCTCTTAAATTGTGGACTGGTACGGAGTTGCCAAAAAAGGTTACACTGTAGGTGAAGATAAATAGAGATTCGCTAAATTACCCATTTTGCCAACTCTATTTTTCAGCCGCAAAGTTGAAATTAATTTTGGAACGGTTGTGGAAAAGTAGTCAGCAACCCCTTCCAAATAGCTAAGTTTACCCATTTATTGAATTATCGGGGATCATGAAGCTCCGTCTTGGGTTGATCGGATTGGGAAAAGACTGGCAGACGCGCCACTTGCCTGCCTTGCGTTTGCTGCAAGACCGTTTTGAAGTACGGGCCGTCTACAGTTCCGTCACTTTATTGGCAGACCAAGTCGCTCGAGATATGCGAGCCGACCGTGTCGACGGCTATCGCGAATTGATCGAGCGCGAGGATGTCGATGCGATCATGATGCTAGAAGCAGACTGGTACGGCCTGTTACCGCTGTTAGCTGCCTGCGATGCGGGTAAAGCAGTGTATTGCAGTTCGGAAATCGACTTTGAACCAGCAGCTGCGGCTGAGGTGAAGCGACGCGTCGACCGAGCGGGAATTGCCTTCATGTCAGAGTTCCCTCGGCGATTCGCACCAGCCACTCTACGACTCAAAGAACTCATCGCAACTCAGCTTGGACATCCACGACTCTTGTTCTGTCACCGCCGACTGGTGTGCGAGACGGGTGACCATTCTCGCTCAGCGCGCTCATTGAATGCGAGATCGTCTCGGGAATTAATCGAACTGATTGATTGGTGTCGTTACATCGTCGGGCAGGATCCTAATTGGGTTCAAGCTGTTTGGCATCCGAGCATCCACGATAATATTACAGCCGATTACCAGATCATCAGTCTCGATTTTTCGAGTGGCGAGGATAACCGTCACAAAACCTTAGCGCAGATTAGCTGCGGTGCCTACATTCCTTCTTACTGGCATGAGGCAATTGCATTCCGTCCCCCGTCGGCTGTGCAAGTATGCTGCGAAAAGGGTCTGGCGTTTGTTGATCTTCCCACTGGCTTGGTTTGGTTCGACGAAGCGGGGCGACACCAGGAATCCCTGGAAAGCGAATTGCCGGTCGGACAACAGTTGCTCACTCAATTTCATCGGGCAGTTACTAGCCTGCTAAGAAAAGTGGGTGACCTGGAAGACGCCTATCGCGCTTTAACAACTCTGGAAGCCGCGCAGCAAAGTATGCGCGAAGGAATCCGCGTTTCTCTCGACTTCAATCGCTAAACGATCTCGTTCTATTCTTTTTAAAAAAGATGACCTGCCGTCCAACCAAGGATTAGGGGCATCTGACCATATGGTTGGTTGGTAACCGCAGCAACCAATCTCATTTCCTGGAAGTGATTAGCCTCGATGGCGTCACCTATTACCGCTATCTCGTTCAGGCTGGCCGATCAGGGTTGTATTTTCTATATTAAATCCTGACCCCACACATAGGAATCGTACAGAAGATGCCTGCAAACCTTACGCCCCAATATCACAAAGCTGAAGCTGCCTTTAGACAAGCACAAACGCCCCAGGAGGAACTCCAGTGGTTGCAGGTCATGCTGCGCGAGATACCGAAGCATAAGGGTACCGACAAGATGCAAGCTGATCTAAAAGCGAAGATCAGCAAGCTTAAAATAGAAGTCGAGAAAAAGAGTTCGGCACCAGCAACGGGCAAGGCTAATAAGATTCCAAGACAGGGCGCGGGAAGAGTCTTGCTGATCGGTGCTCCTAATTCCGGCAAAAGTTCTTTACTGGCAGCCCTGACGAGAGCTACACCCGAAATTGCCCCCTATCCGTTTACAACCCAGGCTCCACAACCTGGCATGATGCTTTTTGAAGATGTGCCAATTCAACTAATTGATCTTCCGCCGATCACTGCTGACTTCTTTGACTTGGGCATACTTAACCTGGTGCGTGGAGCAGACATCGTATGGCTCGTTGTCGATGCAGCGAGCGATACTGTCGTCGAAGATACACAGGCGGTACTCGATCGTTTTCGCGAGAGCAAAACGCGACTTGGACAAGATACATTACTGGATGAGGAGGATGTTGGCGTAAGCTATACCGCTACACTTGTGCTCTACAACAAGTGCGACGTAGCTGACGCCGCTGACCGACTTGCTGCCTTCAAAGAGTTTTTACCCCTTGCCTATCCATCCCTAGACGTAAGCGCTCAAGCTGGTACTGGCCTTGATCAGCTTCGGCAATGGACTTTTGAAAAATTAGACGTCGTTCGTGTCTACACTAAACATCCCAAGCAGAAAGATCCTGATTACTCAAAACCGTTCACGATTAAGAGAGGTGAATCGCTTGTCGAAGTTGCGGAACAAGTTCATCACGAATTAGCCTCAACTCTCAAAGGTGCACGTGTCTGGGGTAAAACTTTACACGCTGGCACACCAGTTAAACCCGACTACCAACCCGAAGACAAGGATGTTGTCGAATTACACTCGGGAACCTAATCGCTCATTCTTAGTCCATACCGAGTCAGGCTGGACATCTGCCATAGAATAAAAAGCGGCACTGAGTGATCTTCTCAAGGGGCCCCAGGAAAACCGCGAAGTCATTCCATTGCCAAGACTGCTTTCCAATTTTCGATTTTCATAATCGAATGAAGTTCATCTGCTCGAGTATTCTCTAGACAATCGAAGCCTAAAAGTTTGACGGTGATAATCTCGCGATAGAAGATGAATCATCAGCTCGCTAAACCTTTTTGAAATTGCTGCGAAGTTTGACATCGTTTTGCCGCACTGCCAAAGGAACACCATGGATAACGAACAGATTGCTCAACACTTCGACGAGATAGCTGAATTACTTGAGATACGTGGCGAAAGCACTTTTCGGATTCGCGCTTATCGCAATGGGGCTAAGGCGATTCGCGATCTCACTGAATCCGTTAGCTCGATCGTTGCCAATCCTGACCGCAACCTCACGGACATCCCAGGGATCGGCGAGACCTTGGCTGAGAAAATCAAAGTTTTATTGGCAACGGGAAAAATACCTCAGCTCGAAGAGTTACGTAAGGAAATCCCGCCAGGACTTTTAGACATCTTGCGTGTCCCAGGACTAGGCGCCAAAAAAGCAAATATCCTCCATCAGGAATTAGGAATTTCCAATCTACAGCAGTTAAAAACTGCTTGTGAGCAACAAAAAATAAGAGCCTTGAAAGGCTTCGGCGTCAAAACGGAAACTACGATTCTGAACTCCATTTCTCTCGTTGAATCGACCACTAAACGCATGCTGCTCGATGAAGCGACTGCGTTGGTTGTCTCCATACGACATCACCTGAGAAGTCTAAACTCAATTAAGCAAATGGAGTTTGCTGGAAGTTATCGTCGAGGTAAAGAAACGGTCGGCGATCTTGATATCGTTCTTGTATGCGATCATCCGGATGAAGCGATGGATAAGCTGGCCAGTTTTCCCTCGGTCGATCAAATCATCGCACGAGGTGAAACGAAAATGTCCATTCGTGTGCGCGGCGGCTTTCAAGTCGACTTGCGAGTTGTACCCGAAGCATCTTTTGGTGCAGCCTTACAATATTTTACAGGCTCCAAAGAGCATAACGTCGAGGTGCGCGGCCGGGCTAAAAAGCTCGGACTACGCATTAATGAATATGGTGTCTACCGAGAGTCCGATCTTGATCATCCCATCGCGGGAGAAACAGAGGAATCGGTCTATCAGTCGATTCAATTAGCCTGGATCCCGCCTGAATTACGAGAAAATCGTGGCGAGATCGAGATGGCAGAGAAGGGGATATTCCCAGACTTAATAAGCTACTCGGACTTGCGTGGCGACTTGCATATGCATACCACTGCCACTGATGGCGAGAACAGCTTAGAGGAGATGGTTGCAGCGGCGCGTGCTCGCGGTTGGCAATACATCGCTATCACCGACCACTCGCAACGTGTTTCCGTTGCCCGCGGACTCGATGGCCACAAACTTCGCGCACAATGGAAGAAAATCGATGAATTGAACGAAAAACTAGGTGGCGAATTCTGGATACTCAAAGGGATCGAATGCGATATTTTGGAAGCCGGCGGCATGGACTTACCGGACGATGTTTTGGCTGAAGCCGATTGGGTTCTAGCGAGCATTCACTTCGGACAAAGACAATCACGACAAGAGATCACCGATCGTATCTTAGGCGCCATCCAGCATCCTTCTGTCTGTGCGATTGCTCATCCCACCGGAAGGTTATTGGGAAAACGACCTCCTTATGAATTGGATTTTGATGCGGTGCTACAAGCCGCCAGCGAATATGGCAAATTACTGGAATTAAACAGCAATCCTGCGCGTCTGGATCTGAATGACATCCATTGCCAAATGGCGGTCGCGCGTGGAATTGATCTTGTGATCAATTCTGACGCACACTCGATTCATCATTTCGACCTACTGCAATACGGAGTACTGCAAGCACGCCGCGCTCACATCACCAGTCGAGTTGTCTGGAATACATTTTCAGCTGATGAATTGCGAAGCAGGCTGCGCACGATGCGTAAATGCGAATAGACTAAAACTACCGGTCGTGAAATTAGAACAACTCGAGTTGCTTTGATTTTTCGTTATCCGCTGGCTCTGCAGACTGATTGCTCCAGACTAATTCCGGTAGCGCGGGTAAATGTCGCCGAATCTTCTGATGTAGAGACATAGCCATTTCGGGCGCAAACGCATCATCCGGTGTATGCGTAAAAATGAAAGGCTGCAGGCCGCTGCGCAACCACTCGGCGATTGTAGCTCCCCAATCTTCAAGATAAGTATCCACAGACTGAATCTGATTCCGTCCCACCAAGCGAAGCATCGGTCTCGAATTGGTGACTGTTTGTCGAAACGGGCTTCGAGGCTTGCGCGATTGCGACACAAGTTCCGCCTCATCCGAGGCCGCTTGTGAGAAAAGTGGACGCGAGTCAAAAAGGACGCGACTGAATCCCAGTTCGCGCAACGAACCATCTAGTTGTTGCTCTACGTTAGCCTGATCAAACCAATCTGAATGCCTCGGTTCCACCGCAAAGCCCCAGCTTGTTGGCAGTTCCTTAAGCAAACGCCAAAGTGCAGGCCAAGATTTTGCAGAAAGATGGGGTGGAAGTTGTAAAAACGTATCTCCCAAAACATCGTGACGCGCAAAGATTTCAAGGAAGGAAAGAAAAACTTTTAGATCCTCAGAAGCATAGCGAAGATCTGGAACGTGAGAGATTGTTTGCGGAAACTTGAAGGCGAATTTAAAACCTGGAACCGCTTCACTTGCCCAACGTTCAGCAATCTCGGCTTTGGGTAACGCATAAAAAGTACTGTTACCTTCTACCGTATTAAATGTCCGAGTGTAATCAGCTAACCAGTCGGCACGCTTTGATTTCTTACCGTAGACGCTTCCCAACCACTTCGGGCAAGACCAAACTGGACAGCCAAGATAATAGGGCAGCGCAACAGTTCGTCCAGATTTCATGACCGGCGGTCCACCGAATTTAGAACTTATGTCCCTTTTGAGGACCGTTCTTGGTAAGCGTTAGAATCTCCGGTCCACTCTCGGTCATTAGAATCGTATGCTCGAACTGTGCCGAGAGTCGACCATCTGCCGTACGAACCGTCCATTGATCCTCTTTATCGAGCTTCGTAAAGCGACTGCCTGCGTTGATCATCGGTTCGATGGTGAAGCATAGGCCCGGCAATAACTTCTCCGTTTTGCTCTTACGATCGGGGAAATGTGGGATATTCGGATACTGATGAAAGCGTTTACCGAGTCCATGCCCAACATATTCACGGACAACAGAAAAGCCTCTGGCATGAGCTTCGCCAACCACAGCCTCGCCAATATTGCTGACGGGACATCCAGGAAAAATAGAGTCAATGGCAAGATAGAGGCAATCAAAAGCACATTGAGTCACTGCTCGAGCTTCATCCGCAACTTCACCCACAAGAAACGTTTCAGATTGATCGCCATGCCAACCGTCGACGATCGAAGTGATATCGACATTAACGATATCCCCTTCCTTTAGTCGATAGCTTCCCGGTATGCCGTGGCAGATAACGTCATTGACACTCGTGCAACAACTTTTGGTGTAGCCCAAATAGCCCAGAGTTGCGGGAATGTGACGATTTTTTAGCGTGTATTCATGGATCAGTTGGTCAATCTCTGAGGTCGAGATTCCTGGTTGAATAAACGGTCGGATATAGTCCATTAATTGACCGTTGAAACGTCCCGCCGCTCGCATCGAGTTGCGGTCCGTTTCATTCAGTTGCAGTCGTTTAGAGCTTTGTAACATAGCGCTACTGGTTGACCTGATCGCCGATACTGGTGAACAGAAAAGTTATAACGGATTTGATCTAACGTATTTTGCGTGAGTTTAAACTTGCGAACTATTCTAGCTTGAGGCAGAGCAAATTCACCCTACCGCCGCGTACTAAGCTGTGGAGCAAACGACTGGAAAAAAAGGCGTCACCCAGGACAAATATTCGTAGCAGCAGTTTAGCGAAATCGCTAACTGGCTGATAGACTTTGCTTTTCTTGGATAATCTTATCGAGCTCTTCGCGAAGTTTGGGAAGAATCTCGTCATAATCGAAAGCCCCCAGCGCTTCTTCTCCTTTTTTCAAATTCACTTTTTTGGGTCCGCACCACAAGCCAAGATCCGCGTCATCGGTCTCTCCAGGGCCATTAACTCGACATCCCATAACAGCGATTGTGATGGCGTAATCCTTGGCATACTCGGTCATTTTTTTTACTTCTTGTGCCAACTCGACGAAAGCTTCGTTTTCGACACGAGAGCAACTCGGGCAAGAGATGATATTCAGGGCGCGTGGATCGAGGGCTACCACACTTCTTAAACGTCCATTGTAGATATCATCTAGAATCCCACGCCCCGCAGCGATTTCTTCACCCTTGCGGGAGTTGGGAACCGTCAATGACACTCGAATAGTGTCACCGATTCCACGACCGATTAATTGCTCAAATGCAATTCGAGTCTTGACGATTCCATCCGGCGGAAGGCCCGCTTCGGTGACGCCTAGATGGAGCGGCACATCTGGCCGAAGCTCGGCAAACCTTTTGTTGATTTCAACTACTTTACTCGGATCGCTATCTTTTAGCGAAACAACGAACCGATGAAAGCCTATCGAATCGAGGAATTCGCAATTCTCGATCGCACTTTCAATCATCGGTGTAATGGAATCCTTGGGATCGTATTTAGCTTTCTTGTCAGGATCCACGCTACCGCAATTAACGCCCACTCGCAGAGCGCAGTCATTATCGGCCGCGACTTTTGCTAAGTATTCAACTTTCTCTTGCCATGACTTTTGACGCTCATGGTGATAGAGGTGGCCGGGGTTGTAGCGAATCTTATCCACGTATGGCGCGACCTTCTCCGCCAAGCGATAATTCTCTTGCAAATCAACCGAGAGATTGGCTTGGGTTTGCTTGCGAATCTCGGCCAAGGCTGCCGCATCTTTGTCGCTATCGACAGCGATACGCACCACGTCCGCTCCGGCAGCCAAGAGATCGTTGACTTGGCGAACGGTGGCATCAATGTCTTGAGTATGAGTCGCTGTCATACTTTGCACAGCAATCGGATGTCCCGAGCCAATACAGATCGAGCCGACACGAACTTCGCGAGTAGGATTACGTTTGATATTCATAGGAGCGATTAAGCGATGTTAATTAGGCTAGGCTGCCCAAAGATGATTGGTGACAGATTCTTTGATGAAACGCCCGTTCTTCCCGATACAACCTTCTTCATATAGCTTGCCCCTGTCGGCCGCTTGAGCCAAGGCAACGTTTAGAGCAAGCCAGCCTGTTATCCACCGGATAGGCCGGGGCGATGCTGTAGTATAGCCCTTAGGAAACATCTTGACGATTCCGACTCCCTTCCTAAATGGGAACTGTGAAATCATTTCTGGCGTCTACCTCAACGAACCCGCTGATCTGCGGTACACCCCAGATTAACGCCAGGCTCCGTTCTAGTAATACCGCCA
>JAUMAI010000260.1:0-7944 GCA_032116775.1 Pirellula sp.
ACTTTTGGCCAATAGATCCATATCGAGCTTGCTAGCGACACAACATTCACTGGCCTAGCCACAGTCCGCCGATTCTATCTAAACCGCTTCTTTAATTCGCACACCTAGCGGTGATTGGAAAGCCATCTGTTCCTAAAATATCCATTTTTACAGCAGAGTAAAAAATAGAGACGAAGCCGATAATGACTTCGCCTCTCTATACGCAGCAATAGACCAGCTATCGCCCGCCAAAATTACTTAGTGGCAGCCAAACTTGCTTTAATGAATGCTAGGCCTTCTGTGGCAAGCTTAATTTCGTCGTCGAACATACGTCGCCAAATACGCGTGGCAGCGGCCAATTCCGGCAGGGCCAATCCAAAGGCTTCGATCACCAACCAACCATCGTAGCCGATATCTTTAATAGCCTTGAAAGTTTCTGGCCAGCGAATATCGCCCGCTCCTGGGGTGCTGCGATCATTTTCGCTGATATGAATATGAACCAGCTTGTCTTTGCATGCCTGTAAAGCTGCCGCAATATTCTTCTCTTCGATATTGCTATGGAAGGTATCGTACATCATCCCGCAGTTTGGATGATTGACAGCTCTGGCGAACTCTGCCGCGTCAGCATGGCTATTAAGGAAATAGCATTCAAAACGATTCAGTGGCTCGACCCCCAGCATTACCCCAACCTTACCAGCATGTTCTGCGGTCTGACGCATGCTATCGACACCCCATTTCCATTCATCGGCAGTCCGTCCAGTACCGGAAAAATGGCCGAGGGCAGAATGAAAAGGTCCGATCAAGCTTTGGGCGCCAACGGCTGCACAGCAATCGAGAGTCTTTTTATTGAGTTCCACACCCTTAGCACGTACGGCGGCATCTGCGGAGATTGGATTATCGTCTAGGTTGCGAACCGTCACGGCTGTGCGCTGCAAACCGTGATCATCGAGGATCTTACCCCACTTCGCATAATCGAGACCAAGATTAAAAAGAGGCAACTCGACACCATCAAAGCCCATGTCTTTGAGCTGTTTCAGCACAGGAATCAATCCATCATTGAGTTCACCAGTCCACAGCAATAAGTTCATGCCAATCTTCATCGTTCTTTTCCCTTATGGAGAGGTTGTAGATATACTTAGCCATTGATCCCACGGAGGATCTTGATCTTGCCCCCACATCAACCCACCTTGCGCCTCTTCGACCCGTTGCCTTGCCAATGGCAACCATTCCAGCAATATGGGAGGCAGCTTAGGTAAACCAATGCGATGCATCACGTGATTGAGCCGCATCAAAAGTTTGGCGTCCTCCACGTAGTCATACAAGAAGCGTTCACGAATAAAACGCGGAATCAGGGGCTGAATCATTTCAGTACGGTTTTTACTGACCCGATTCACCACATATTCAACGCATTCTGCATCGAGCTGTCGCAGCGCATCGTAATATTGATCGAGCAGCTCTGGTTGCTTGTTAACCAAACTCGCATCCAGAAGTAACTCGACAACTATGTGCCCCACAAAACCAGGCTGCGCCCCTTGCTCAACATCTAGGTATTGCCGAAGCTCAACTGCAAACTGGCTCGACAACAACAAAAATTCGGTTGTTTGGTGAAACCAGCGATCATCGAAGTGGTGCTGAATGATCCCGCGAGCAACTTGCACTACGCGAGGGTCCGGATCCGCTAACAACTTTGCCGCCGGTTCACTGCGAGCTCTAACTTTTCGATCGATCACACTAAGCCAGTCTGGCAATGCGACACCAGCAAGAAAATAGGGCCCGGCATTATCACCGGACCCTGTGATTTTTCCTGGTGTCAGCAAATGGCGACGGGCATGAGCAAAATAATTCATGCCACTTGTCAGCCCTTACGAGATACCGACCCAAGCACCGCTCTTAGCGCTTTCCAACACGGCATCACAAACTTTCTGTGTTTCCAAAGCGTCGCGGAATGTTGGGCTGCAAGGCTTGCCAGTCTCTAGCGACTTGAGGAAGTCCACCACCTGATGTACGAAGCTATGTTCGTAACCAATCTGCAATCCTGGCACCCACCAATTCTTCATATAAGGCTGGTCGCCATCGGAAACATGAATACTTCGCCAGCCGCGGAGACGTCCTTCATCGCGATGATCAAAGAAGCTCAAGCGATGCAGGTCATGTAAGTCCCACTTGATAGATGCCTTCTCACCATTGATTTCCAAAGTATACAAAGCTTTGTGACCACGGGCGTATCGAGTCGACTCAAAGGTAGCCAACGAACCGTTCTGGAACCGCGCCAAGAATGCCGCAGCGTCATCGATCTTCACTTCTTCCTTCTTACCTGTTTCGGCATGCATACGCTCTTTAACAAACGTCTCGGTCATCGCCGTCACACCGGTGATGCTGCCGTTGAGCCAAATAGCGGTGTCGATGCAGTGAGCAAGCAAGTCGCCGGTAACACCACTGCCAGCCGCGTTCGCATCCAAACGCCAAGTTGCCGTTCCACCCTGCGGAACATCTTCCGAGATGGTCCAATCCTGCAAGAACATAGCTCGATAATGGAAAATACGCCCCAACTTTCCTTCATCGATGAGCTGCTTGGCCATAGTGACCGCAGGGATGCGACGGTAGTTGTACCAAACCGTATTTGGCACACCCGCTTTTTCCACAGCTTGGCACATTACTTCACCTTCGGCGACATTCATCGACAAAGGCTTCTCGCATAGGATCATCTTGCCGTTAGCAGCAGCAGCTAACGCGATCTCTTTGTGAAGATTGTTTGGGGTGCAGATATCGATAGCATCGATATCCTTTCTTTCGACTAGTTTGCGCCAATCGGTTTCAATCGATTGATAACCCCATTGATCGGCGAAGGCCTTAGCCTTGTCAGCATTTCGGGCTGCAACTGCCTGCAAGACAGGCTTGTACTTCAAATCAAAAAAATGATTCGCTTGCGAATAACCATTGGAATGAGCGCGGCCCATAAAACCGTACCCAACCATACCGATACGAAGAGGAGTGTGTGACATCGTATGATCCCAAAAATCTAAAAGTGCTTAAATTAACCAATGAATCTATTGTTGCATCCCGCTTTAGCAAACGTCGACTTTATACGCTTCGTCTCAGCTTCGCGACCAACGGGTGTAACCATCAACCTGTACGCTGCCTGCTTGCCCCAACTCCACTACAGGTTCAGTGAGCGACTTTATCTGCGAACAAATCGACAAGGTCAGCTTCGTCTATATGGAGTACTCGGTAACGCACGACATTCGGTAACACAGGACATATTGGGCGGGGGATGATCCTTAATACCGAACTTACCCGGCAGTAAGGATCATTCACTCTGCTTTTCCAATATCAAAACTCACGTATCAAATCTCATTCCCAACCATGAGCGTTCTGGACTTTAATCATGGTGTCCAGAATTGTGTTCCAAGTCTTTGGATTCTCGAGCGTCGAGTTGGGGAACATACATCCATCCCAACAGATATGCTTGATACCACGCTTAGCAGCATCTTTCAGCCAGTAGCCAGCGCATTTCACGATGTCTAACTTGCCGTTTGGATCATCGGCTGGGCAATGCTTGCCGGTCTTGTCGTGCGCCCCAGCACCATGCACATGGCCATCGTTTTGGGCGACATGGAAGTCGATGGTCCAAGGACGCAGCTTATCGGTCATCTGCTCATAAGCGGCCCAGAACTCGGCATCGCTGTATCCATCCTTCAGCAACGCATGCTCAGGTGCGTTGTAACCCATCAGGTACAGATATGTGTGAGCCAAGTCTGCTTGGAAACCGAGAGTCTCTGGCATGCCAACTTCTTCGAGCAGATTGAGCATATCCCGCCAGCTATGCATACCGGCCCAGCAAATTTCACCTTCAGCGGCCAAACGCTCTCCATGATCGGCTGCGATTTTCGCTGCCTTCTTGAAGGTGTCAGCAATACGTGAGGTGTTTACCTTCGCATTAGCTCGCCACTTCTCAACACCGAACTCCGCCGAATCAATACGAATCACGCCATACTTGCGTATGCCATGCTTATTGAAGACACCCGCAATTCGACACGCTAAACGCACCGCTTCCAGGAACTTGGCCTGAGCTGCATCATCGCCCATCGCCGAATCACCCACGGTCCCCGGCCATACAGGAGCAACCAAGGAGCCAACCGAAAATCCCTTCGACGCAATCAAGTCAGCGATACGGTTTAACTCATCATCGCTAGCGTTTGGATCGGTGTGAGGAAAAAAGAGAAAGTAGTCGATGCCGTCGAACTTGCGACCATTCACCGAAGCAGCGGCAGTCAAATCGAGCATACGCTCTAAACTAATCGGACGCTCTTGGTCTGGACCATCTCCCTTTCCAACCAAACCTGGCCACATCGCGTTGTGCAGCTTGGGGAGTGTGTGTTGACTCATAAAGTAATCGAACTCCAATATTTCGGGTGTGATACAAGAAAAGATTCAGCCGCTTGGAACGAACTGCTATCGAATCGAGCGCATGCTAGTTGTTCTTCCAAGCGCCGTTGGCGGGCATATTGGGATGGACATCTGGGCCGAAGTAACGCAAACCTACCAATGGCTCAGCACCAGTGTTAACGATTTCAACACCGCGAGTTGCTGCTTCATGGGAGATAAAGACTTCGTCCTCAGTGTTCTCGCCGAAACGAATCATCGCTGGCGTTTGTAAAGCAAGCTTGCCCATGGTTCCCTTACCTTGAACAGTGATCCAGCCGCTCGCACCTGGATCCTTCAAGATACAGCGAGCACCCGGCTCAACCGTTAGTTCCTTAGCCGAGAATAGCTGCTGCTTGTCGATCGTGCCGTACACAATCCACTTATCTGTATAGCCTGGACCGCTGCTCGCTTTATCTACAATCGGCTCGATGTAGTTGCTGTCTTTGAAATGGGTGTCAACGTTCTTCTCCCAATCCAATTGACCGATGATGAAGTCTAGGTCTTGGTGCTTCTCCTTGGGCATATCCTTGACCAACAGCGACCAAGGGACATAACGCCCTTCAACGATCGACTGGAACATCCCAAAAACGTCGCTTCCCCATTGCGGCTCATAGGTGCATAAGGAACCTGGAGCATGCAAAACGCCTGGCGGAATCAACCATCCCGTTCCACGCTTCAAACGATAAGCACGCGACAAATCGAGGATGCCGTTGTCACCCTTGTTCCAATTCTGCAAGCAGCGACGCAAATCGTCCTTGGTTGTACCAGGCTCCAATCCCATGAACGTATAACAGAAGTTGTTGTCGACATTGTTATACTGTGGCGGGAAATAGTAGCTCTCAGGCTTTCCTTCTTGACCAACCAACTCGGCATCTTTCTGCGATTGATGCATGTGATGCGGAATCGGCCCCATGTTGTCGAAAAACTTCGAGTAAACGGGCCAACGGTTGTACTTGCCAAAAATCTTATCGCCGATCAGACGCTTGCCCGCGTCAGCGACTGCATCTTTAAGCAAAAACTTCTTACCTTCATGCAAGCAGAAACTCAAGCCTTCGTGCCATACTCGACCTTCATTGGCCGCTTCTGTGGTACTTGCAAACCAACGCTCATCGATACCACCACGATCGGCACCGAATGCATATAGATCACCAGGGTACAACTTTATGCGACGGCCAGGGTGCAAGAAACTGCGGGGCACCCAGGTCGGAGTCAACCGGAGCAGACCTTCACCGGCATCGAGAGCCGAGTTCAAAATCTTGGTAACACTATCTCCCTTGACCAATCCTTCATCCAATCGCACTTGTGTCATTGTTCTATATCTCTAGCAGTCACGTAACAGGAATCAAAATGTTTCGGTTCGCAGGGTCAAAAAGGCAACACACAACTGGTGCAAAAACGACTCGTTATCCATCAACCGCGTGTCAGTTTCGTTCCGCCGAGCAAACCATCGATCCCAGCAACCCTCCGAAAGGTGCTTGGGCAAAGTCGACATTGGTGTGGTTGTATTCGCCCGCGGGACTGTCGGCAAGACTCGGACGGTAACATGCAGACCCAAAAACCCCCATTTAGGATTAGTTTTGTACCGAAGAGGGAAACTGAACCACCCACCACCCCAAAAATCGATTCGCTATAATCGCCGCGGTGACCGTTTGGCAACTCGGTTTTCCCTTGCGGCCTCCCCCTCACAACTAGACAGCGCTACCAGCTAGCCCGACCAGATTGGCAATACGCCATTCGCGCAGGAAAGAAGAGACTCGGATGACAAAAGACTCCACAAAAAAATCCTGGACCCTCCTAGACTGGTTCGACAGCGAATCACATCCCCCCACTACTATCGAAACCGCGACCGGTAAGCTTAATGTTTACTGGGATCGCCTTCATGGCGCTCGCAGCGAAGGCGTCGAACTGCTACGAGTCAACACCGGTCCGATGGAAGTGACATTCTTGCCATCTCGCGGTATGGGGATTTGGAAGATAGCCTGCGATAGTGTCGAAGTTGGCTGGGAATCACCGACGCGAGGTCCGGTCCATCCAAACTTTGTTCCCATTTTCGACCCATCTGGCATCGGCTGGCTTGAGGGCTTCGATGAACTCTTCGTGCGCTGTGGCTTGCAAAGTAATGGGGCCCCTCAGTTCACACCGCAAGGTCAACTACAATATCCACTCCACGGTCGCATCGCGAATCTTCCTGTCGAGTATGTCGAAATCACCGTAGATGACGACACTGGCGAAATCGCCATTGAAACCGTCACCTGTGAAACTCGTTTTCTGATCTACGACCTAAGACTCAAGAGCACCGTGCGACTGACCGCTGGGAGCCGTAAGGTCTCGATCGAAGATGTTGTCCTAAATGCTTCCGCTCGACCATCATCCATGCAATTGCTGTATCACATCAATGTGGGGCGTCCAATTCTTGAAGGTGGTAGCCAAGTACACATCCCGACGCGTCGCATCGTTCCGCGCAACGCCCATGCGGCCAAAGATATAAGCAGTTGGAATCGCTACCTTGAACCCACCGATGGGTACAGCGAACAAGTATATTTTTGCGAACCATTAGCAGACAAAGACTCGTGGACAACCACATTACTTACAAATGCTGCGGCTACGCTCGGCTTTTCCGTTCGCAGCAAGATCGACACGCTTCCGTACTTTATCGTCTGGAAGAATACCACGGCTGAACGTGATGGCTATGTCACCGGCCTAGAACCTGCCACAGGCTTCCCCAATCCTCGCAGCTTCGAAGAAACTCAACAGAGAGTTGTCCAGCTTTCGCCAACGGAACAGCGTCACTTTTACTTAGAACTAGAAGTGCTTACCAATCCTGAGCATGTTGCCGAATGCAAAGCCAACATCGACGCTTTGCAGAAAGGGACAACAACACTCGACTCACAACCTGATCCAAACTGGTGCTCTCCGTGAACTCCGGCGATCGATGGTTATTGATCGTCATTTTCGCGTTTCGGCTAGCTGTCATCCTCTTGCCGAACACGATCCTACAATCGGATCCAGATGCCTATCTTCGCTTAGCAAAAGAATTAGCCACTACTGGAGTCTATGGCAGCGTCGACCCTCAGGGCATACCGCAACCTACAGCCTTTCGGCCACCTCTCTATCCGGCATTCCTAGCCGCAACAATATTGCTAACTAGCGCTCCGTCTGTGTGGTTGATCGGCACTGTCCATGCAGCCCTAGCTACGATCTCAGCCGCTCTACTGCTGAAAATCGGCAGAAGCTTAAAAATAAAATATACCTTCCTAGCAGTGCTGCTATTTTCTCTAGATCCTCTGCTGATTCGACAAAGCCAATTGATCATGACAGAGACGATTGCCACAACAATGGCCGTTATCACTTGGTGGTTATGCAGCCTACGCTGCGATGAATCAAATCAGCACCTCGCTGCGAAGCCCGATCAACCCAAGACTACCTACAGCGTCACTTTACAATTATTGATGGGTATCGCTTTTGGCTTAGCTACCCTGACTCGTCCGACGGCCATAGTTTGGTTATTGATGATCATCCTCCATCATATCGTCCAACCAC
>JAUMAI010000261.1:0-3677 GCA_032116775.1 Pirellula sp.
GTGAAATATAGAGCCTGGCGTTCGTCGATACCTGGCGCAATGTTGTGTGTGCGAGACGCATAGTTTGTTCATAACCATCGCAAACCTCCTGCAGAGTTGAGGGCCCGCGATTGTGCCACATAAAATGAGAGTTGACTTCGTTGCCAATGATCCAACCCCAGACTCTCCCCTGCGTTGAGTTTTCGTTCGAATACCGACTCATGATGAACTCCAAAGCCGCTGCCAGCCAAGCCTTACCTTCACTGGTGTCGGTGTTGAAAGCGCCAACCGGAAACTGTCGATCTGAGCGCGAGTTCGGGTGAAGTAGTAACTTGTCTAATTCAGGGTTGCCACTCGGCATCGCCAAAACGATGAGATAAACAATTACGCCTGAATCGGAGAGTGGTTTTATTGTGCGATCGATGGACTCGATGTAATTTCTTGAGAAATAGAAGGTCTGACCATGGCTTTCCCACTTAATAGCGTTAGAGTCACCAGGCGTAGCGTAGAGGCCATTTAGAGCAAAATTAATCGCGGCGTGCTGAATTCCGAGTTTTAATGCGTCATCTACCATCTGGACCTGCAATCCCTTGATGCTCTTGCTTGCAGGAAACGGTTCAGGATTTTGGCAGACAGCTGAGCGAGTAATGAGAAGCTGCACAATCAATAGGAAAAGTAGTTTATTTCTCAGTTCTGTAAGCATGGTTAGTACCTGGTTGTCGGCAAAAGGTGCTGAGTGCCATCGATGGGGGAATGGCAAAGGCGAAGCTGTTATCCGCTAGATATCTCGCGGGTGTGACGTTGGCGCTGTATCAGAGTAGGGCTGATCTATTGCCATCAAGAGTTTGTAAGGTGGGATCGGACATGCGAGCGTTTTACTGCCCGATCAATTTTGTAAGGCTTAGTGTTGTGTGTCTAGTTTCTGAATTTGTCCGATCGATTTGTTAGCTCTCTGGGGTTTGGAAAAGCCAACTCACATAGAAGTCATCTTTGAGCAACGATTTGATTGGTAGTAAACCAGCTTCGCGGGCTAAGCGAAGCATGGACTCCTCAGATTCGGGAAAGTCCGATTCGGCGACGTGAGTTGCAGAGTCGTGTTTTTCCTCGGTGGTAAGGCAGTCCCAATCAGAAACAATCCATGTGGAAATGCGATTGATATACTGCGAGCGAGTTTCATCGGAGCGGTGAGCGAGGTCTACCCAAATAAAACATCCTCGTGGGGAAAGGAGTCGCGTAATCTGTGCAAGTAATAATTGTTTGTGGGCCGTATCAAGATGGTGAATAGCGTAACTCGCGAGGATCATATCGTACGATGCTGACTCGAGTTGAGTGGAGACGGAGAGGATATCTCCACAAATTGTCTGGGGAGATTCGTTGTGATTTGAGTCGCCAAACTTTCCTCTCGATATCAGTCTTTGCAGGGCATCTTCGGAAAGATCGACTCCTGTAAAAGATCTAACAGGACATTTCATTAGGCCGTGATAGGCCAAGCAGCCATCCCCACTGCCGAGATCGAGTATCCTTTGGCTAGCAATGGAGCCGCTAAATTCGGCTTGGAGGCGTTCGACAATTTCTCTGTGCCTCATCCAGTTTGCATTGATAATCCGGGAGTATAAATCCCACTGCTTAAAAATGGTATGTGCATTGCTGCCGGGGTTGTTTGGACCGGTGGACAACTGAGCCGGCGAGTCAGATTTTCTTGATGGCATCGATTCAACTTGAGGCGGTTTAGGCGGGCTTCGCAGGATAAAGCCCTTTGGGCGATTGTTTCAGCCGGATTCGAGACAAAGTTTTATCTGAAGTAACCGAGATTGCGGCCCTGATGATTTAGTTTAGAGCCTACGTGTGGCTATTTTACTGGATGGAGTCTTCGGACGCTATTGGAGGTTTCCGGTGGAGGGGACTGGAAAGCAACTGGTTGTCGGGTGGCCGCCCTTCAGCGATACTAACCTATCTGCTAGCGGCAACAAAGTATGCGAATCTAGCCGCCGAGTAGATAAATTAATCTCTGGAGTTACTACAAGTGATTTCTCGATTCCTATGCGTTGCGATTTGGCTCTGCGGAGTGATATTGGCGAATTGCCCGAGTCAGGTCTGGGGTGAGGAACGTCCCAATTTTGTTTTTATTTATACCGACGACCAAAGATGGGATGCTTTGGGGGTTGTTCAACGCGAGCAAGGTGAAACAGGGCGATTCCCGTGGTTGGAGTCTCCCAATCTGGACAGATTGGCGGCTGATGGAGTCCGATTCAGAAACGCTTTTGTTGTACTTGGATTATGTGCCCCGAGTCGCGCCGCTTTTTTGACGGGGCGATACGGTCATATGAACGGGATCATCGATAACCACACTCCATTTCCGGAGAACAGCGTTACCCATGCAACACTTTTGAGGTCCGCTGGATATCGAACGGGCTATGTCGGTAAGTGGCACATGGGAGCTCAGAGTGGACAGCGTCCCGGGTTTGATTATTCTGCAAGTTTTGTGGGGCAGGGCGTGTACTTCGACTGCCCATTTGAGATCAATGGTGAGAAGCAAGCGACTAAGGGTTGGGTCGATGACGTTTCGACAGAGTATGCGTTAGGGTTCATCGAGGAAAATAAGTCGCGACCATTCTCGCTAGTGATAGGCTACAAGACTTGTCATGGACCATTCACTCCGCCCGAAAGACACCAGAGCACCTATGGCGAGGCTGAGGCAAGGGTTGTGCCGAATCTTTCTACGCCCGCTATTTATCGTCCGGTCGGTGGCAAACGTGGTGGCGCGAACCAAGTGAATGTCGATTCGGATCAAAAAATGGTTAAGACGAATCTCGGCATGTTTCGTGGTTTGCGCGGCATCGACGAAAACGTCGGACGTATCTTAGATCAACTAGATCGTTTAGGTCTTAGTGAAAACACCGTCGTCGTCTACAGCAGCGATAACGGATATTATCTCGGAGAACATGGTCTAGGGGATAAACGCTCCGCGTATGAAGAAGCTATGAGGGTTCCCATGATTGTCCGCTATCCCAAGCTGATATCACGAGGGGTAGTCCGCGATGAAATGGTTCTGAACATTGACCTCGCCCCAACGTTTCTAGATCTGGCTGGTTTAAAAGTGCCAGCAGAAATGCAGGGTAAGAGTTGGAGGTCATTATTCTCCAGCAATGTGGAAGAAGCATCTTGGAGACAGTCTTTTTTTTATAACTACTTTTTGGAGAAGCCGTTTGGTACTCCCAGTGTTACCGCTGTTCGCACAGCGGATGCAAAATTAATTAAGTATCCAGGGCATGACGAATGGACTGAGTTGTTTGATTTGAGAAACGATCCTTATGAGACCAAGAATTTGATTAATGATCCTGAAGCTACCTCTTTGCGTCAAAGCATGGAGGAGGAATATCGTAACCAGAGCGAGTCGATTCGGTTTCATGTACCTAGTTATGCGGATGAAAACCTGCCACCGGACCCTGCTCGCGATTTGCCCGCCAGTTCCAAAGTGAATCGTTGGGTTATCGATTGGGACTTTAGTAATGATAAATCTGGGAATGAGGCAACTATCAAGAAATCCAAAATCGAGTTTGGACTTGGCAGAGATGGAAAGCAGGCGGGTATGTTTGATGGTGCCAAGTTCATCGAAGTTGGCAAAAGTGCGGGAGTTGCCCGGTCCGGATGGGGCAACGGAGTCTGTACCGGCGATTTCAACAACGACGGGCACGAAG
>JAUMAI010000262.1:0-1570 GCA_032116775.1 Pirellula sp.
ACTCGGCAATATTCTATAAGTTACCAATTGCATCACTACAAGAGAAACAAAAGATATTGCAGCTTGCCAGTAGAAGAAGAGAACAACCGATGGGGCAATTTCAGAAATGATAAATATTGCACCGGCTGCGCGAATAATACTAAATATTACATTGATTTGATTCAAAAGGGTATGTTCCTGTAGCCCACCGATGCTTGCCCTGTAGAACCCTTCAACAAACCTTATGCAAGCAACCAGCCCCATCGCCTGAACTGCTGTTTTTACAATCGATGAATCTACGCCGGTGTTGTTGATAAAGGCAGTTGCAACACGACCGGCAAAGAGGCTGATAACTATGAATGTTACAACAGCAATAGCAACTGTTATGTATTCAATGGTTCTTAGTAGCCTTCGTATTTGCCCTGCAGCTTCATTCCCTCGTTTCGAGCGCGCCATCTCTCGCGACAACGTAGGCGATATTCCGACATCTAATACTGTCATCCATGTCTGCAGCACTGCAAAAGCACCAATTAACCCATAATTTTCTCGTCCCAATGCCCTTACATATATCGGCACCACCGCGAGCGCAATCAGGCCCGAAACACCTTGTCCGATTAAATTTGCCACCAGATTTTTTTTAGTGCTCACTTGAAGCTTTCTGTCTCGATATTATTAATTGGATAGTCACATGAACCATTACAACTACGAACGAGTGGCGCGTATGATTTCGAGCGCGAACCGTGGCTCAACATCACATCTTTACTATCAGTCCCTGTCCCGAAGCTAAAGCTAGCACAGCCTGATCCTTTGATGCGAAGAATTTTAGGTGTTCGTGCATTTGTGTTTCACGCCCCGGATTCCCAAAGTCGTCCAACAGAATTATTGCGCCTTTGGAAATCTGTTCCCACAAGAGTTCCAAGCTCTGAATTTCAGCCAAATAGTAATTGAGGTCCACGTGAAGGAAAGCAATACTTCCAATTTCGCCCTTAAGTTGCTCTAAGGAAGTCGGCAGCTTTCCTTTTATGATCCTTACATTGCTCCAATCCTTAAAGCTCTGAGCTACCTCCGCATCCGATGTCGAGTATATGTCCGATCGGCCTTGAGATTCAGTCTGACTCCCATTGGTTATGTCTGTCTTAAACGGAAGGAAGGTGTCGCATAGGAATATTTTTTTGTGCTGCAATCTGTCGCCTGCATAATTCATAACGTTTTGAAAAACAAATCCCTTTCCAGTTCCTAGCTCCACGATATTGCCGTCAACACTTGCTGTCGTCATGGCAGCCCATATCGCCTGGTGGACCCTAAGGGGAATGTGCGGACGGAAGTTTAATGCTGCTCTCGACTGGTTATATACAGCCAAGAATTTTTCCTCATTTAGGAAATACAGGTTATTGAATGTTTTTAGATTGTCAAATGAGGCGGGCTTTCGCCTCAACAAGGCATTCTTTATCCGTCGCAGCTTAATCGCAATTTGTCTCATTGGAGTATGAATGTGAGTTATTGTCATCACGGAAATGTTCGCAATAATGTTGCCTGCTGTTCACAAACTTGTAACCACTTTAGCCAATCTCTCGCTACAACGCTCCAAAGC
>JAUMAI010000262.1:1580-2979 GCA_032116775.1 Pirellula sp.
TGGGTTCCCCTGCCATACAGTCCAGTTGAGGGTTCACGGCTGGCTCTAGGCCTAAACCCCTGATTTTTCCTTAGCTTCATTTCGAATTTGGTGAGCGGATGAATTGACTTCGAAAATGTCGGCCCGTCGATACTCGGCCGGCAGTTGGTGCCCGCACGCGGTGTGGGGCCGATGCTCACAGTAATCGTCCTGCCGCTTATTAAGCACAACTCTTCCCTGCACAATCGAAGCAAACCAATGTTGCTAGAGACACTCTCACCTGAGGCTTCCATTGAACGCCTCCCGGACGCAGTTGTCCACCGGTTCGCCCGGAGCGAGCCCCGTGAACTCTGTCCCTAGGTTGCACTAGAACACCTTCGGGGGTTTTCCGCGCCGCTGGCCCGCCGCCGACGTCAGGGCGGCAGCGTCCATCCTGCTGAAACCGCGCGCCACGTGTAGCCCGTCCGCCTTGTTGAGCCGGTGCGTCTGCTTGTGATTCATGGGCCACCCGTTGCGTCGAATTATTACTTGGAACTGCTTGTGCCCAAACGCCAGGCGCTCCTGTGCCAACTCGCAAAGGCGCTTCAAAACGCCAGATCAGAGTTTGCGGTAACTGATACTGCGGCAGCTGCCTTCCGAGACAAGCGCGCGAAACACCCAAAGCTCGCTCAGAGGGTAGGGAGTTTGTGCTCAGCGCATCACGTCCCGACTCTGCGTAGGGCTCACCATATTCTCCAAAGGTGTCCCGCAGGATGGTCTTATCGAGTGGCAGGTCGGCCACCACCTGCTTCAATCGCCGATTCTTCTCCCGGAGGTGTCGGAACTTGTGTAAATCGAGCCGCACGTAGGTCATCTTCCAGCGATAAAACGTAGCCCCGTGACGACAAGCCTCCGACAGACCTCCCCGACCACGGTTTCAGATGCGAAAGAGCAAATTCACACCGCAACAGATTGCCCAATCCCTGCAGCCTCCTCCCTCCCGGAGTATGGCCCTTATGCATCCTCCTTTTGACGACCAAGCTCTCCTCCTAGAGCATGCGCCTGGGGCGCTTGCCGCTGACCTGCTGAGCCGGCATAGCATCTCCCGGCCGACCTGCTACCGCTGAAAGTGATACTCTAGGTGCCAACGGCCAAACGAGACCGGCCATTTCTTAACCCCTGCTGATTGCGCGCTAAACATCAGTGCACAACAACTCGCCCAGCTGTCAGCTGGCCGAACGAAAATCCACGAGGGAACCCTCATCAATAGCCAATGTATTTCAGCTCAACCATTCGTTCTCGAGCGCGTGCCCGATGCGCATTGGCGAGCGATCTTTTACCAGCACATCAGAAAACTACATTCGATCCTATGATTGCCTGACGACATGTCCGAGCGATAATTGCAAGATCGCCCAGCATCGTACGAGTGTTCATATAGGTC
>JAUMAI010000263.1:0-3500 GCA_032116775.1 Pirellula sp.
AACTCCTTCTGCAATCCACTCGACTTGCAGCAGTTCCTTGGGTAGAACCTTTAGCAGCAGTGTCGGTGAATTCATATTACTAGGAATCGTTGGAACTTTGGATTTAAGACTCGTCAGCGTTCCAGTCCAAACATTGACTAACTCAATTTCTATTTGCGAACCCTCCTTTTTAGGAAACACTCCATAGATTAGATCTCTAGCACCATATCCATCCCTCACCCCACCAATCGTGGTAAATCCGGTATTCCACTGACCAGAACAATCAACTGATATTACCGTCATATGTTCGTACTTCTGTTCGCAACCAGTAAATGCCACAAAGAACATAACAGTCAGCAGTAACCTAAAATCTAAACCGCAAGACATTGAAATCAAACCCTGTTCGCAAACCATGATACGAGAGATGCATGCACAGAAGCATAGTGATAGAGACGATAAGCTGCCGATGCATATGCACCAACATACGGCACGAGGCTAATTGGATTAGCATATCTCTCAGTAGCAATCAAATAGGCTAGCACAGATAATGGAGCGTTAATCTGTGCATCACTCGCGTCAATTCCAACTTCTTCGAAATCCATATCATCGTAGAAGAAAGCAAGAGCAATTGTCCCAGGAGCCGGATACTCAATCGTTGGCCGAAATAGTTCACCGAACCACCTGCCTCCATGTAGTACATAACGGTCTGGTGGATGTGGCCAGTGATTATTGTCCGCATTACATATCAAACACGGCCTTCCGACGATTGGCATCATTGGAAGATGTTTTCTTATATTACTAGCGATCCAAAAAAGAGTATTGTCGGAATGAAGACCGGAATCTCTGTATCCTCCACCAACATCTCCGTGTGTGCCCCAGAAAACCTTTTGTACTACTTTTCTACCACTACCTTGAATATTGGTTGCTGGAAAGTTTGACCGATCCTCCTGGAACGCAACTGCATGATATGCATTTCGGACATTAGGAGCTAATGAGGTATTAAATCCGATGTTGATGCCGTTACCTGGTAATCCAACTGATGCAACAGTGTCAAATAAGAACAGGCCATTAACCTTTACATCTGGAGCCACTCGAGAAAGGGCATGAGCGAATTCCAAACTCGCTGTTGCTCCCCGACTAAAGCCAGCTACCATCACTCCATTATTTTGAAGATTGAAATCAAGTGCTTGACTTACTGCTTTTGATATTAAATCCGATAACCCATACGCAAACACACCTCCTAAAAGTCGCGAGGATAGCGTAGTATTGTCTAAAGAGTTGCCTACACCTCGAAAATACAAGCGATCTTCACCAATCATTAGCCTATGTGCATCTCTCAACTTCACCACATTAGTAAATGCTTCGTGGGGTTGTAGTAAATCGGCTCGGTCGTGGTTCCAGGTTCCATCGAAGAAGACGAAGAGGTTGCCAGATGGATCTTTGTATTTCAGAGGGTTATTGGCCGCATAAATGTATCGATGGAGGCTGGCTGGTTCTGTAACTAGACCATCAAAACTGTCAGGCTGAAGGAACCTGCCTGTTTTCGGAATGTAAGTGCGTTGCCGGAGGTGCAATAAGCCACCGTCGGCCCCCGCCAACTCTCCTGTGTAGCCGTGTAGAGGCATCACACCACCGGATTTATGCGATTCAAGTTCTCCGAAGGAAGAGAAATGCTGATCAAACGCCGCCAAATTTTCGCTCCCCCAGCGACGAACAGAACCTAGCGCATCGTCCAAATACGATCGGGAAGTCTTAGCCCCTTCGGCTTCTGCTAACAAACTAAGTCCAGGCACAACCAATCGTTCTACCTTTCCAGTTTCTACACTCCTCAACTCCAATACTTGCGAATGGCCGGTAGGATTCAGATTATCCCTCAGTTCATACCAATGCTTGTCCGACAGAAGTTCACCATTTTTCCACTGTCTTTCTCTCCTTGTCAGACGTTCGCCGTTCGGGTCGCTCGTGTACTCCTCTAAAAATCGCTCTACACCATCCTGATATGTCGTTCGCTCGACCTTCTCTAAAAAACCGAAGAGGTCAAAATCATAGTCCACTGACTCCAGGACCTTGTCGGTATTAACTTCGCGTGTTTCAAAACCGCTAGCTACAAAATCCTTGCCGCTGACCCCATAGAAATAATTTGTCCGCAGCGAATCTGAGCCGACCGCTGTAAAGGTTGTTCTCAACCTATCCTGCTCGTCAAAAGTATAGGAGGTCACGACATCGATAGTACCATCCCCCAAGACATCCTGGGTCATCGATATACGGTTACCCGCGGCATCATACTGGTAGACGAATCCACTCAGCATGCCATCTGCCTGCCTCTGCTCCGAAATCAACCTTCCAGCCGCATCATACTGATAGGTCATTAATCTCGAATAAAAGAGGTTTTGATCGGCAGCATCCCAAAACTTTTCGTTAACCGCCGTTCGATTCCCCGAGAGATCGAATTGATATTGAAACTCCATCAGCTTTCGATTGTCACTTAAGACCTCAGGGGTATGATCCGCTTGCAAGTAGGTCATACCAATCAATGTACCGACCTTATCATAATTTCGTTTTTGAATTGTCCCATCGTTGAAAACGATGTTGGTCAGTCTCGAATGAATATCGTAGGAATATCGATAGGTTTCTGGTTTTACGAGTGGCTTTCCATCGCGCCATGTCAATGACACTTTTTCAATTCTACCAGATTGATCATATTGATATTCCCAACGGCTTTCGCACTGTGTGTCGTCTTTGGCTTGATAAGAAATGATCGTCGTGAGACGTGATAGCGCGTCGTATTCGTAACCAATTTTTCCGCTAGGTGTTATGCGAGTAGATACCTGGTCAAGTTCGTTTTTGTAGACGGCAGTAAGCCCCTCCGCGTACCTCATAATCCGTGATCCGAAGTCGCTATCCTCACTGACCACTTCTCGTGGAGGTGCATTAGGCGGATCAGAGCTTAAGTTAAACTGCTTGACAGAGCGCGCGTGCTCTCGATCTTTATTGGAAGTGGCATAGGTAATTCGCGTACCATGTGAATTATCGATAGAGAGAATCCGTCCAAAATTGTCATAACGACGCGTCTCCGCGACCTCTCCACTTCGCGTCTGAGATACGTAACGATTCCTAATGTCATATTGCTCTTTACGAACCCTCATTTGGCTCCGATCAACGGTGCCATCCAGGAATTCGACTATGCCGGTCTTGATCTCAGTTTGGTTCCCTAAATCATCATAGACCAACTCGGTTCTTAAGCGATAAGGCCTAGCATCTTTGATAGTCGGCAACAGCACAGCGATTAATCTTTCCTGCGCATCATATACATAATCAGTACGTAGACCTGCTCGATCACTTTGGGCAACCAACGTCCCTTTATCATTGTAAATTGATGAAATGGAGGTTCCGTCCGCCAGTATGGTGCGACTCAATTGGCCTTTTAGATCGTACTCATAACGGGTCTCGCAACTCACGGAACGATCCAGCTTGCCATCAGGAAACTGTCGTATCCCAACGACTTCGCGCAGCATACGCCC
>JAUMAI010000263.1:3510-5986 GCA_032116775.1 Pirellula sp.
GGAGCGAGGGCGGATCCAACCTTGAATCTCAGCATCCCATGAAGTTGGGCCTATTGTGACGATACTATTTCCTTGCTCATCAAAAACAGTATCGGTAATACCAAGCAATGAGTCTTCTTTCATCGTAACTTGGCCGCGACTATCGTATCTAACCCTCTCCCAATGCTCTACCTTGCCCAGGTCTATCAGTTTGCTCTCGAAGCGTCCGTTTTCCACCTGTTGAATACTAACCCTTACACCATCCCGTTTCTCCGTTTTGATCACTCTGCCACTTTCGTCTTCATAGGTGACAATCGCATTCCCACGTTCGTCAGGTTTTTCCAAGGGAGCACTTAAGGAAACGGTCATTCTTTGCGAAGGATCGTAATAGGTTCTCCTTATTTCTTCAGGGCTATTGTCGATAGCTGATCGACGAAGACTCTCAACAATTTTCCCTTGTGGATTGTAACGAACTTGTGAATTTTCCCCTCGCTCCGATTGCTGAGAGCGAATCCGGCCAGCATCATCCGCCTGAACTATGTCGCGATCTATGATTTCCCCTGGACTATCCAAGCGAGACTCGTAGGTGCCATCGGCTAACCTGCGAACTGTTATTTTCAAACCGGTAACCGACTCACTACGAATCTTCTCTCCATCGGAGTTGTAGAAATATCGGGTGCCGGTTACACCTACTGTCTGGCCAGGACTATGATCATCTGTCGATGCAGTGGCCCTACCATATTCGTCATAGACTGTTCGACCTATGCGTATGACAGGCTGACCTTTCTCGTCATATGTAATCGTTCGTCGCTCGACAGTATTTCCAAAACGATTCCGCAAACGTTCATTAACCCGACCTTTTCCATCAATAATTGCAATTGGGAAATCGCGGCCATCCGCGATCGCGGTTGCCCCAACCTCGATACTCCCAACCGAGACAAGCTTGGATTCTTGTTTATTGCCAACTCCTTGCATTTCGATCACAGGCCGATAAAGCCTATCCGAACGAATTAGCTTTCCTTGCGCATCGTAATGCATTCGCTGACCGTACTGCACAATCGCGCCTTCGATGACAGGCTCTGTTTGAATGTGTATACGCCCCAGATTGTCGTAAACCAAATAGGAAATATGTACAACATCTTCCGCATCGGTTATCCGCTGGATAATTGGCCTTCCCGCAATATCGTAGACCGTCTCGTTACGAGTACCTTGATGATTTACCTCTAGTACTTTCCTTCTAGAGGCATCAAATAGAGAAACCTGATTTGTTTCATTGGATCGACTGCCATCCGGAAGAAGCTGATACTGCTTCTCCCCGATTGGCACATCGTTCGCGTCATAGCTTGTCTCTTTGACATTCCTATACTCCAAGCCATCTACCGTGGAAATGCTCCACTGCTTGATGACACGATTATTGCTGTTGTATTCAAAATGCTCGCTCTGCCCTGTTTGATTTATTGTTGTGACCAGGAGACCATTAGTACCATATGACTCCTGTGAAATAAGTGTCTCAGGATAGCACACTGTTTTCGAGGTTTCCGATTCGCTGCAATTTCCCACTGCACCCCATGATCGATCTACGCTGAAAGCCGCAACCTTGCGTCCCTTTTCATCTAGCACCCAGCGCAGTGCTTGCTTCTGAGAATTCTCGCTATCGACGAGAATTCCATCATCGTCGTATCCGTATTTCGTTATATTCCCAAGGGCATCGGTTTGAGCATTGAGCTTGCCGGTCTTCGCGTCGTAGATATAGGAAATTGTGTTACCAGCTGGATCCGTCCTTCGAATAGGCCTACCATAATCATCAAAATCGAGAGTAAATTCACCTACCTCATCCTCACTTTGAAATGCATTATCGACAATGATACTTGTCAGCTCACTGGGAAGACCAAGAGGGTTATAAGAGATGACCGTTCGATTACCGCCTGAAGAGGCAACAGTTATCGGTCGTCCCAATTGATCAAGATGAATCTTGGCTCTGGATTGCACGTTATCGCCGAGAGAAACTAAATAGCGACTCTCATCGAAACCATTGACTGTACCTTGCCCTTGGGCATTTACTGTATGCGTTAGCCTTCCATCGACGTCATAAAGATACGAATACTCAACTCTTCCTTCAGCATCTACTGTTGATGCCACCAACCTTGGATAGTCTGAACTGTAGGTAATACGTGACCGCTTACGTAGCGCTGAGGGTAATTGGTTTTGTACTCGATCGACCGTAGCGGCCAATCGCCCTAATGTGTCGTACTCATAGGTGAAACGCCCACCATTTGGATCGATCACCGCAACAATACGATTAAGATGATCGCGTTCGATACGAATGGTTTTACCAGTACTTGATTCAAGTTTATTGTCGTAAATCCGTATTTCACTACCATCACCAGTCCGAATCAAAGAGGTTTTACCTGTACTAGCGGTGACACGGAATATTGTTCCATCGGTGTATTGTAGATCGAAATAGTTGCCAATCGCCGGATCTTGCGGATTGTAGGTT
>JAUMAI010000264.1:0-365 GCA_032116775.1 Pirellula sp.
GTTCCATTCGATGAAGGCCAGTAGGCAAACGGAACTGCAGCGGGAGTTCCCACTACACGTTATTTGCTGTTGGCTTGGCAACTCGCCACTCATCGCTCAGCAGAATTGCCTGCGGGAAACAGAGGATGATTTTGCTAAGGCCGCAGGCGTGGCGAAGGTGATGGTGGTGGGGTGAGTCAACGTTGGTGTGGGGAGGCCCGACGATGGGCAGGCTTACCAGATTAAGGCGGTGTGGCCATCAAAGCATGGGCTCTCATCGAGCGGAAAAAGGCCTTTTATCGAACAAGTGACGAGTGATGGTCAGGGTGGTCATCGTCTTCCCTGTCTCGGGATCCTTCGATTCACACACAATCGTTTCATCGACC
>JAUMAI010000264.1:375-3496 GCA_032116775.1 Pirellula sp.
AATGCGTCGGGGGTCACGTGGGTCGAGGAGGACCGTTACAACCCCTACGCTGAGCAAACTAATAACGCCACCCCACGCGGTGCGAGGGAAGCGGCCAGTTAGTGCTAAAGCAGTGTCCCTAAAAGACGATACGATCGTGTCTCTCGGAAAGTGCGGAGGTGCCACAGCTTCGAGGGAATTATCTTCATCGAACTTTCACTCAAAGGAATGAGCAATGAAAGGCTACTTGTCGGCGATGTTTACACTCGTTTTCTTGCCCGGTCTTGGTCTTGCTGACGCCGCGGAATTGTCAAATGCAGGCGGAAATTGGGACGAGGAGCCAGCGATCGAATGGCTCTCGGCTTCCGAATCACCACCAGTCCCGCTCGAAGAAACAGAAGCGACCAACCCCATACAGCGCGAGTTTTTTGACCCATCGATGGGTACGACGCGAATTGGACATCATGGAAAGTGCTGCAGTTGTGCCCATGGTACCCCTTGTGATTGGTTGCGCCCTTGCGGCGGGATCTTTGCCGAATACCAAAACGTCTGGCTTCGGCCGCAACTCTCCGAGCCAGAAAGTGGCGGATCCACGACTGACTACTTCGGCGGCCAGAGATTTATCTTCGGGCATATCAATTCCTGCGGGAACACCTGGCGGGGCCGCTATTTCAATTATGAAGCAAATACCTTCAGAATATCCGACCTCCGTGGCGACTCCGTCTTTAATTTGGAATACGCTGACTTCGAGCACGCCCGTCGGTTCTCGCTTGGGAGTATCTATGGCGAGCTGAGCGCGGGTCTGCGTTGGGCCCAGTGGGAGGAGCAGAACGATTACCGCTACACGGACACGATCGGGCCGGTTTTGGGCGGTGAAATCCGCGGACAGTCGATTTTTAATTTCACGACCTTCGCCGCGGCCCGTCACTCCATCCAGTTTGGAGAAGATCACAATTCAAACGGTGCCATTAAAGCGCTCGGTTCGTTCTCGGTCACCGAGATGCAAATCGGGGCGACCCGAAATATCACCCTGCTCGGTCGCCCATCGTTCGTAAAGGGCTTCTTCGAAGCCCAATATTGGGCGGGACCTCAAAATGATGATAGCCAGGACCTCGGCCTTGTCGGATTGGGAGCAGCCTTCGGTACCACCTTCTGATCACTTCGACGGCGAAGGCGGTTCTCATACATGAACGTCAGTGTTCCATTCGATGCGAGCTAGCAAGCAAATGAAACTGCAGCGAGAGATCCCACTTCACGTAGTCTGTTCCTGACTTGGCAACTCGCCACATAGTGCCCAGCAGAGCTACCTGCTGGGCACCGAGGATCATTTTTCCGAGGCGGCCGTCGTGGCGAAAGAGATGGTGATGGGTAAGTGCTAGGTGGTGTGGCGAGGGTGGGCACGGCAACCGGTAGGCCTAACCGATTTCGTCCGGTTAAGCGGCCAATCGCCGCGTCCCAGCAAAAAGGAAAGGCCATACGCCGCGACTGTACCTTTCTCGTGTGAATCAGAAAGCAATAGTTTTTCTAGGGCACTGTACATTTTGTGGATAGTCCGCTCGTCATCAACACCGTTGAGCATTGCTTCCCGTAAGCTGTCAAAGTCCTCTGCCTCGACCGCTGCCGTGACGTGTTGAATGACTGCTTGTCGAACTGAGTCGTCGTGAACTAGCTTCGACAATTCATCGTCAATTAGCCCTGGCACTGCGTTGGCGATATCTGGCGGAACACCTTCGTCGATGATTTGCCGAACGATCGTTGCATCGTCGTTTCCTGCGTCGCGCAAATCCCATGCGTGATGTACCAAAATGCGGACTCGCTGTTCCTGCGTTGGCATCACCATCATGCGCACCCCTGGATAGTATCGATCCGCTAAATCAGTGAAGGTTTGCCGCTGCGGAATCAGAAAAAATGTTAGACCACAGAGTTACAGTTCTCTTGTACCACACTTCGAAAGACTCTCGGCACCAGCATCTGACAGACAGGTCAGACCATTAAGTTATAGGGAAGACCCCATTTAAACGAGGATTTTTACTGCATGTCTTGCAGAATTGTAGCGTAGAGGGCAGGACTCAAACAACTTGCAGATTTCCTGAAAATCTCACACTTCGCCCCTACACGCAACGGAAATACGACGCAATCTGAATTCAATCGAATGAGATGACTCGAGGCCAAAGCCTTCGCTAATATTTCGTAACTTAACAAGAATTCAAGTCACAGAACTATGTCTCCAAGCAACTCGGAAATAAAAGGAGCACGATTTTGATGAAAGGTTGAGAGAATTCGAGATTCAATCTCCTTCGATTCAATTCATGTCAAATTTCAACTACTCAGATTTGTCTGGTTAATCTAAGGCTACAAGGAAGCTACTAAAGTTAAAACGATGACTCGGGAGACGTCCGCTCCCCTGCCCAAATCCACGAACAATTGCTTCTACTAGCCAAACGCCCCCACGGTGAACGCGAAACAATCCTTTACTTACACCAACAGGTTCGCGGCTACCACCATTCTGATAGTTTCCAGATCAGTCCGAACACCATTCCGCAACGTTCCGACGTATGTCGTACTCGAACCCACGCATCGAAATGATGCGACACCTGCGCCGCGTCGGAGTCTCAGGTTGGCCAAGATTGTTCCATTCGATGCGGGCTAGCCGGCAAACGGAACTGCAACGCGAGTTCCCACTGCACGCCGTCTGCTCTTGGCTTGGCAACTCACCACGCCTTATCCGACAAACTTTGCTAATTCGATTCGTTCTCATGCGACAAAAAAGCACAACAAACATCACAACGCAGCGAATGAAATGCCTACATGTGCACAACCTACGCATATGGCGGCATTCAAAATGCGTATGAATCTTCATCATTCACTGAATTTCATCGCTAAACTCGGTGTTCTTGATAAATCACTCAACGTTATCCACGCTCACAGATTGATTTCTAGGCGTTCCGAGCCAACACGTATATAGAACGAGGCTGCTCGGGATTTTCTTGGCGGGACTGAAATAGTGGAACGTTTGTTTTTTGGCTTTTAACTCTAAAGTGAATAAACGGTATCGATTTCATCGCGATTAGTTCTTTCATCAGCGTTCCTCGTTATTCAAAAGGGGGCGTCGATCAAAAATTACCTGTGGTTGATCGCTTTT
>JAUMAI010000264.1:3506-4567 GCA_032116775.1 Pirellula sp.
CGACCTCCGATGGCGTCGCTTTAGGTGATTTTACCGCCTATATCACTCCAACCAACGCTTCGAACTCAAACGCCAACTGGCCTGCTGTTAATGGAACATACAACCAAAACTTTGGTATCGCGTTCACCACGGGCAGCACTGGTACATTTGATATCGACTGGATTAATCTCGGATTGAATACTTCGAGTGTCACAACAGGTTCAGCCTCCCTCACTATCGCCCTGCGTAACACCACCAATTCGACCCCTTACTCCGCAGTTGCCGGCACAACAGAGTATGCTAAAGATACGGTCAGCTTTTCTATGCCAACGACAACCTCAACTCAGTTCAATTTGAACCTTTCCTCTGTACAACTTCCGAATATCTCCTCATTCGCGATGCAGTCAAACACATCTTATGCGTTAATCCTTTATGCCCCATCGGTCAACATAGGGATGATGCGACGTACAGGCTATGCCAACGGAACGACAAACAATTTCTATACTGTTACCAATGGTTTTACGATGCTTGACACGTTTCGAAACAACACCGCTAACTACGCAAATAACACTAGCAGTTTCCCCTCCCTCGATATTTCTTTTGGGAAAGAGAATTTCAGTGCAGTTCCCGAGCCGAGCTCGATGGCGCTCTTCGGGCTTGGTACACTAGGTGTGGGTTACTACGCTCGACGCAAAGCCAAAGCCAAGGCCAAGGCTTAGCCTCAAAGCGATGAGTGACACAAAAGCCGATGCAAGGCGTCGGGTGAAAAGGGTGCGTTGCAAACGGTAGGCTTACGCGATTTATACCGTACCGAACTTCAGGCGATTCAGATTGTTAGACCAAGGATGGCCCGACGGTCCGTACTTCACCAACTCGCGACTATATCCTCCACGCGACGACATCGTTCACAATTATCCGCCGCCACCTCAGGGACTAAGACTTTACCAAACGCCCAATCCACCGCTTAGGTTGGCCGCCCTGCTATCCGTTTCTTCGTGCAAGAACAGTGACGATCAGTGGATTTGATTTGCGATGTATTTCAGTGCTCTTTTCACATTTCTTGGACGCTTTTCTAAGACTGT
>JAUMAI010000265.1:0-6310 GCA_032116775.1 Pirellula sp.
TGACTTGACCAGCCTCCCGCCGCTGGGGACGCGAAAAGTTGGCTTTTCAGTCAAGCCAATCACAGACTCGGAGGTATTCAAAAACCGAGAAACAAATTCGGCTAAGCTGCAAATCAATCTACTACCCAAACTGACGCTGGACAAAAAGGCTGTGATCGAACTCGACACAGCTGAAGTGACTCTGGCAGTTCGAGATGCAACACAGCATCATCGTCGCACCTTTGTCAGTCAGATCGATGGCAGCGTGCAGTACTACGGCGTTGTGCCTCCTATCGAAGGCTCACTCAAAAACGACGAACGGCCAGCCTTGTTCCTGACACTCCATGGCGCTGGAGTCGAGGGCGAAGGACAAGCTGCCGCCTATGGACCCAAACCGAATGGCTACATTATCGCTCCGACTAATCGACGCGTTTTTGGTTTTGACTGGGAAGACTGGGGGCGGTGGGATGCGATTGAAGTTCTCGATCACGCGAGTCGGCAATTCGAGACCAACCCGCGACGCACCTATATCACCGGCCACTCCATGGGAGGCCATGGTACCTGGCACATCGGCAGCCTCTTCCCTGATCGCTTTGCAGCGATCGGCCCAAGCGCAGGCTGGATCAGCTTTAGTACGTATGCTGGTGGCAATCCGACGGTTGCAGAGGACGCTGTCTCTCAAATGCTGCGCCGTGGCATTACTGCCAGCGATACACTGGCCCGCGTTCGTAACTTGACAACCCAAGGAGTTTATATTCTCCACGGAGATGCCGACGACAATGTCCCAGTCGAGCAAGCCCGAACCATGCGCAAGGAACTGGCCACTTTTCACCCCGATTTTGTTTACAAAGAACAATTCGGTGCCGGTCATTGGTGGGGAAATGCCTGCGTCGACTGGCCAGCTATGTTTTCTTTTTTTGAAAGCCATCAACTGCCGGAGCCCGAACAGGTCAATCGAATTGACTTCAGCACCCCCGCTCCCCACATTTCGTCCGACTATTTTTGGGCGCAGCTGCAATCGCAACAGCAGCAAGGTTTGATCAGCCGCTTAGAATTACAACTGGATCGTAGCAAGCGTCTCCTCTCTGGTAATACTAGTAATGCTCGCCATTTGCATCTAAATCTTACACAGATGAAGAGTCCGGAGAATGGTGGTGGTAACTCAGTGCTGAACATCGATCTCGATGGCAGCAAGCTGGAAAACATTGCCATCGCGGACAAGCAATCTCTCTGCCTTGAACGAAACGCAGGCGGCTGGAGCGTCGTTGACGAAGATCACAATTCAGCACATAAAACTGGCCGCAACGGAAGCTTTAAAGAGGCATTCAATCATCGCTTTCTTTTTGTCTACGGAACGGGCGGAGATCAGGATGAGAACGAGTGGATGCTAGCCCGCGCTCGCTACGATGCTGAATCCTTCTGGTACCGTGGCAATGGCTCAGTAGATGTCGTCTCTGACCAAGACTGGAAATCAGTTGCCGAAAAGAATCGCAGCGTGATCGTGTACGGCAATGCGTCTATCAACACAGCTTGGAAAGAACTGCTAATCGACTCGCCTGTCTCGGTTGAACGCAACTCCTGGAAAATTCCAGGCGAAACATCTAAGGACGAGGTTGCCGTGCTGATGATCCGCCCACGGCCGGACTCCACCGTAGCCAGTGTCGGAGCGATTGGAGGCACGGATATTCGTAGCATGCGAGCCTCTAATCGTATCCCGATTTTTTCCTCCGGAACTGGATACCCTGACCTCTTGATCGTGTCGCCTGACTTTTTGGAGAAGGGCGCCGATGCAGTCCGTTTGACTGGCTACTTCGGCCACGACTGGTCATTCGAGGCTGGCGAATGGGCTCGCCCCGAACCGAGCACTTCCGAACCCCGAGAGTCCCAACAATAATAATTTGTGAACAAGTGATTTTTCTCCAGCTAATAATTGCAATGCAGTTTTTATTAGCCCGCGAAGCATTAGGAGCCTAGTATTGGTTTCAAAAGAGATCGAAATTAAAATTCGGAGAGGCGAGCCGAGAGATACATCGGTCTTGGCAGGCTTTAACATGGCAATGGCTGAAGAAACAGAAAATCTGCAACTGCTTCCTGAAGTAATCACTGCCGGAGTTGCTGCCATCCTTGCCGACTCGTCCCGAGGCTTCTATTTGGTCGCTGAATCGGCAGGGGAAATCTCAGGCGCTCTGATGGTCACCTCCGAATGGAGCGACTGGCGCAACGGATTCTTTTGGTGGATTCAAAGTGTCTATGTTCGCCCTGAGTTTCGGCGGCGCGGTATCTATCGCTCTCTACATGAAAACCTGCGTCTTCTGGCTCTTAATCAACCAAACATTTGTGGCTTGCGACTCTACGTTGAACGCGACAACGAACGAGCTCAAGCGACCTACCAGCGTCTGGGAATGCACGAAACTCACTATTTACTATATGAGGAATTGAAGCCCGGCCTACGATATCTTGTGGAAGAGTAGATATAGACTTGAAAAAGTCTCGGATAAAGAGCTCTAATTTTCTGTCCATTCAAAAGCATCCCTTTGAATAGCCTGTGGCAAGACAACAAGGGCTTTGTCTGTATCGTTACCTGTTGGCTCTTGGGTAGAATAAGATTGCAGAAATTTGGATTTCGATGTCTCGTCAGCAGACTGCTTTAGGTTTATAAATCGCTTAGACAAAACAATCGATGGACTTACCCACACGTTTCATAGTCCTTAATCTTATAGAGAATATCATCAACCGCTTTAGGATGATAGTTTACAAGAGTTATTAGGATGCACCCAATCAATCGAGCCGCTGTTGTTGTTCGCCCCAAGAAGCCTTTTCTTAATTGGATTCAATCCATGGAAGAGGTCCCAACAAGAATCACGGACCTCTGGACCTCTGTCTATTTGACCCCAGCGGACATGGATGCGATGCCCGCACAGGTTTTGAGGAACTGCTTTACACAGATTTTCGAAGAACAGCTTGAAGCTTGGTGCAACAGCGAGAAAGACTGGCCGCCTAAGCGAGATTTCTCGACGTTCCAGAAGTGGCTTGACGCCGAAGTTGTAGACTTAGTTTTCGATCTTTCAGAGCAGCCTATCCAACATGAGGAATGACTAACCAGCTGAAGAATAAATCAAATTGCCTAGAACTGCGTGAAGGGTAATCCGTCTATCAGGGTCCTAAGTCTAGCAAGTTTCTCAGTCGATCTATAAGAAGAACAATCTCTAAAAATCAAAGATCGAATAACGCCGCACCGGCCCCAAAATCACCACACTTGAGCCTTATTGAAAATACTCTCCTCCGCCGATGTAGACCAACTTTGCAGTAAACGTCACCACGCCGACGAAACTCGAACCCAGATAGGCAACAAAACGGAGGCCCTAAATCGCGTTACAAGCACAGTTGAATATTCACAACCCGGCAATCGCTTCTGGAATAACAAATTCTTTAATATCCGTTACCGCCGATGACATTTGCCGAAGAAACGATTTAGCAGAAAATACTATACGAGTAAGGTTTCAGATCGCTTCTTCCAATTCCACTTGTGCCACTCCACTGCTGGCACAATCAGAATTGCGACTACAATCACGGAGCTCCATATAGCCATAGACACTGGTTCGGTAGCTAGAACTTGCTGCATAAAAGGGACATGCATAGCTACGACATGCAACAGTAAGGCTCCAATTGTTCCAAAGAAAAGTACAGGACTGCGCATTGGCGACAATGCGAAGGCTGACCTCGTCTCTGACCGGCAATTACCAATATGAAAGTTTTCGTAGAGTACCATTGTAAGCAACAATAAATTTCGAGCCCCCTCCGTAGTCCAGCCCAAATAAATCGCGGTTGCGAATACCGAGAAACCTCCAAAGCCAACGACAATTGTTGCGATGATGATTCTCTCCAACATCAGACGATTGAAGAGCGGTTCTGCCGGATCGCGTGGTTTGCGCCGCAAGCTATCCCCCTCCCCTGGTTCAAATGCTAACGCCACACCCTGAATACCGTTGGTAACTAAATTAAGCCAAAGCAATTGCACTGGCAGTAGCGGAATGGGTAGACCAACCAGAACCGACAGCAACACCATCAGCAGCTCTGCAGCGCCCATAGAAACCAATAGATAGGTTACTTTGCGTATATTGTCATACGCAATTCGCCCCTCCTCAATTCCCGCAACGATGGAGCCGAAATTGTCGTCGCTGATTACTAACTCGGCCGCTTCGCGAGCGACATCGGTACCCGACTTTCCCATCGCAACACCTATGTTGGCCGCTCTCAAAGCAGGAGCATCATTCACACCGTCTCCGGTAACAGCTACAAAATTCCCAGCACTTCGCGCCGCATTGACAATCTCTAGCTTTTGACGTGGCGTTACGCGAGCGAAGACTCGGGTTTTCTCGACAAGATCCGCAAGCTGCTGCTGGCTTTTGCCAGTAATGTCTTCCGCAGTGGCGACCTGGTTTTCTGTCGTAGCCAGTCCGAGTTCGCGGGCAATAGCTAGAGCGGTTACTCGATGATCCCCGGTGATCATCGTTACTTTTACACCAGCTTCTTGACATGCCCTGACTGCTGCTTTTGAATCAACTCTTAATGGATCAATCATACCCACAAAACCTAGGAACCTAAGGTTTTCAGGGCGTGGCGGAACATCCTGTCTGTTAACAAGTTGGGGTAGATGAGAATGTGCTATCGCGATGACACGCAAGCCCCGTTCCGCCATAGCTATTGCAGTCTGTTCATATTGTTGGCGATCTGCGTTCTCTAACGAATTAAAACACATGGACAAAATTCGCTCAGGTGCCCCTTTCACGGCGACCAATGTTCGTGCACCATCTCGATGATAGGTTGCGGCGAACTGGTGCTCTGATTCAAATGGAATTTGGTTTAACTGCTCAAACTCATCCAGGAGGGCTTCCCGTTGTCGGCTTAGTTTGTAGCCTAGTGTTAGTAGGGCAATATCAACGGCATCGCCTCGCCAAACCCAAATGCCGTCGCGCTGATGTAGCTCCGCTTCATTGCACAACAAAGCAGCTCGGATCGTGTCGAGCAATTGTGGATGGAACCTTTCTGATTCCAAGCTTTGGCCGTCGTAAAGAATGTTTCCCGTTGGAGCAAATCCTTCCCCCGTCACGGAATAATGGTTACCGTCAGCCAACCGCAATTCGCGAACGGTCAATTCATTGCAAGTGAGAGTCCCTGTTTTATCGGTTGCTACTAACGTACAACTACCTAAACCTTCGACAGCTGACAGTCGCCTTACGATCACGTTCCGCTTCGCCATTCGATTCGTCGCGACAGCTAAGGCAACCGTCATGGCTACAGGAAGCCCTTCAGGAATAGCGGAAACGGATAAAGCGATTACCAGAAAAAAGGTATCAAGCAAGGTATGTTCCCATAGAAACATTCCTAAGGCACCAATACCAATTGCAGCGACCAGTGTGCCAATTGCAACTTGATTGGTGAAGTTTTCCATGCGTGTTAGCAATGGCGGCGCTCCACCGCTAGCAGATAATACATCAACAGCCAAAACACCCACTTGGGTATTTAACCCAGTAGCTACGACAACACCTTTCGCTCGACCACGAGTTACCATCGAACCCGCAAATCCCATATTAATTTGTTCCGCGAGCGGAATATTAGCTGGTAAAGAACTGTCAGACTTTTTGGCTACGGCAATCGATTCGCCCGTTAGAAGTGACTCGTCAATCTCGAGTCCTTGAGAAGACAGTAATCTTATATCCGCCGCAACACGATTCCCCGACTCCAACCATACGATGTCACCGGGGACAATTTCATCAGCCATGATCTCACGCACTTCGCCATCACGTTGCACTTGCGCATGCATTCGCAACAACTTTTTCAACGCATGACTACTCTTCTCAGCCTGACCTTCCTGATAGGTGCCAATCCCCGCATTGATCAACAACACTAAGCCAATAAACACTGCGTCTTTGAAATCACCTATTACGATCGACACAACTGCAGCTGCAACCAATATATAGATCAGTGGACTCATAAACTGCCGCAGAAAAATCAACCAGATCGGCGTAGGGCCTTTCTCCGGCAATTGATTGCGGCCATAGCGATCCAACCGCTTCCGCGCTTCGTGCTCAGTAAGCCCCTGCGGCTCGCTCTGTAGTTCTGCTAAGACGTTCTCCAATGACTCAGCATGCCAAGCCAATTTACATTGACCTTTATGTGGTAGCTTACTCTCGCTCAAGGCTCTTTATCCCAATAGAACAATAGTCGACTTGCTGGATAACGTTTGCCCCAGCATGCTTTTCCTGGAGCAGTTCGCATGCCAAACATTACGAAACCGCAAGGAACGACCAAAAGCTCAAAACTCTTGTCT
>JAUMAI010000266.1:0-5153 GCA_032116775.1 Pirellula sp.
TCTCGACAGCCCTTAATCCAAGATCGTCGGTTGCACCGATCGTCTGCCCACCGCGCACGCCTCCACCTGCCAGCCACATCGTAAATCCAGTTGGATTGTGATCACGGCCATTCCCTTGTTCCGACATCGGCGTCCGCCCAAATTCACCACCCCATATCACTAAAGTCTCTTCCAGCAGACCTCGCTGCTTTAAATCAGTCAGCAAGCCAGCGATGGGCCAATCTGTCTGTCGGCACATCTGCGTGTGATTGTTCTCGATACCAGAATGTGCATCCCACTTGCTACCTGCGCCGTGGTACAACTGCACGAAACGAACACCGCTTTCCGACAACCGGCGGGCAGTCAGGCAGAGTTTACCGAAGTCCGCAGTCTCTTTCTGATCCAAACCATACAAGCGTCGAGTGGCCTCGGTTTCTTGACTGAGGTCGATGACTCCTGGTGCCTCGGCTTGCATTCGAAAAGCTAGTTCGTAGCTAGAAATACGTGCCTCCAATTCGCTCTGCGTTGGAAAGTCCGTGGCAAAAGTGCTGTTGAGCCGATTTAGATAAGCGAGTTTGGAAATCTGTTGCGTCTGTGAAACACCTTCTGGTGGATTTAGGTTCGGTATCGGATCACTACCCTCTTGGATTCGAATTCCCTGAAAACCTGCCGGCATGAAACCAGCACCCCAATTACGAGGCCCATTCACTACGGAGGACTTATTATCCTGCATGACGACGAAGGCCGGTAGATTGTCATTCTCGGTTCCTAGACCGTAGCTAACCCAACTACCTAGCGATGGCCTACCGCCCAAAATCGAGCAGGTATTCATCTGACATACGCCAGCCGAGTGATTTATCCCATCAGCCCAACATGATCTGATTACGGCGATATCATCGGCATGCCTACCTAGATGAGGCAGCCAATCGGATATCCATATTCCCCCATCGCCGTGCTGCTTCCACTTTCGCTGGCTCGCCAAGATGGGAGATCTGGATTCTCCCATCGATGTAATGACATCTCCGAAACTCTCCGGTAGGCTTTGACCAGCCAACTTGTTGATCAATGGCTTGGGATCAAATAAATCAATGTGGCTTGGACCACCTTCCATAAACAGAAAGATCACGCGTTTTGCAGTTGCTTTTGTTAGCTGCGAACCTTCGCTCGAGGCCAATGTCTTGCTCAATAATCCCGTCAAGGCCAGAGCACCAAAACCAGCCCCGCTCCGAGCTAGAAACTCACGCCTTGATCTGGGAATATCAACATGTGGTATTGTCATGGATCAGCACTCGCTGCTATCGAACATATAAAAATTCATTGGAATTAATCAGAGCGTGACATAGATCTCTAAAAGCTGCAAAACTCGGATCGATGCTGCCGCTGTTATTTTCAAAAGTCATCATGCTAACCTTACCAGCACCACTATCTTCTAAAACACCTGGCTGTTGCTCAAAGCGCCAATAACCGATTGTCGCCGGTGAGGTAACTTCGCCCGCGATCAACAGGTTTCCTTCTTGTAACGCTTCGCGACTCAAACGAATATCATCGACTAAGCCGTCAAACATTGAGATTTCATCACCTGCTCGTCCACCCACAACGAATGCTTCTTTACACTCTAAACCACCAACGATGTCATGTTGAACCGTAACACTCTGCATCGGTTCGTCATCGTTTGATAAGTCTTTTAGGTAGAAGGTGACGCTGCCTGGCTCCGTTGTCGCTAAATGGACAACCGCCGCAACGTAGTAGGGCGTATTTAACGACACATTCTGATCGGAGAAAACGGCCCCCTCTCCAAAAGTACCGTCGCGTTTTTGCCCCCACATTTGCATCACTAAGGTTTGTGGTTTTCTTCGACTCCCCTTACCCGTGACACCGAAGCCCCAACCAGCCTTGCCACCATTGCCATTCCACTTCGACGCAATCGTCCTCACAGCCCCAGTATCGTAGATCGACCTCAGCTGTATAAAGCCCTCGATAGTGAAATCGCCCGCCGAAAACACATCTTGATGCTGGACACGCAGCCTTGAACGCGAATCGTTAGGCTCTACGACAACTGCCAATCCATCTCTGTAGGGCAATTTACCTTGTTTGATCTCTAACTGCGTTCGTTCAGCATCGCTATTTTCCAGCAGAGATTTTTGCACCATCACGAATTGCGCAGCATAGTCTAACTCATCAGCCGTTGGTGCGCGACCGTAGACGATCTTCCATAACTGACTAATGCGGGTCGTCAATTCCGCACCATCTCCTAACTTCTCAACTCGTCTGGCCAAGGCTGTCGCATATTGCATCAGCTGAGGGCTGTTGATCAAAAGCAACGACTGAACGGGACTTGTTGTCGTATTGCGAGTTGACTCACTACTAAAGAACAACGGAAGATCAAAGGCTTCAAGTAGCGGGTCTCTAGCATTGCGCATAACTCGGGTGTAAATCGATCGTTTCGGAACATCCCCCATGACCCCTTCGCCCCCGACGAATTGACTAAAGGGCCCAGCAGTCTCTGACGGTTTTGTTCTCTCCGACTCATTCCGTTGCAATAATCCGCTGACGGCTAACAGCGAATCGCGGATTTGCTCCGCATCCAACCGTCGAACATCGCTACGCCAGTAATATTGGTTGGTTGGGTCGATCCGTTGGAATTCCAGTAGCTGCGGATGCCCTGCCGCCTGCCGATAGGTAGCCGAGTGAACGATCGCACGATGAAGCGACTTGAGGCTCCAACCTTCACTTAAAAACTTCGCGGTCAGCCAATCCAATAACTCTGGATGACTTGGCGCACCACCCAGCCTTCCGAAATCACTGGAGTTAGGGGCTAATCCTTTTCCGAAATGATATTGCCACACACGGTTGACAATAACGCGGGCGGTCAGTGGATTATTAGAGTCTGTGAGCCACTTTGCTAGAGCAGCCCTTCGGCCGCTACTGATGCCCCCTGAAATTGGTTCGATGGCTGCATCATCACTCTGCAGAATGGAAAGAAAACCGGGCGACACTTTCACATTTTTCTTTGGGATAGATGTCTCTGGCAAATCTCCGCTAACCTCTCGAATGGTCATAGCGGTTGGTAACTCGATAGGCTTTATCTCATCAAAGGCAGCTAACTCCTTCTTCAAAGCCAGCCGCTTCTCCTTATCCTCACCCTTAATCAAATCATCCAAGCGACTGAACTCGAACTCAACCTGACGCTCGATCAAATAAGCGATTTGTTGCTCAGCACCACTCCTAGACTCAACAGGCTTACGTGCGCACGCTTCCGTATCAGGCGGGAAGCGTCCAATAGCCGTATCGGCCGCCTTGGCACGATGAGGAGCTTCAATCTCCGCAATCTTCGCTCTTATTTCAGAGGTCGCCTCTTCCCATCTCCGCAGCTTCTCCTCATAGCTCTTTCTCTCCTCCTCTGTGGCAACCACGGATTCAGCAGGATAGATCGAGGAGAAAAACGCTCGCAATCGGAAATAATCCTTCTGAAGAATAGGATCGAATTTGTGATCATGACACTTTGCACATTGCATTCCCAAGCCGAGAAATACGTCACCCGTTGTATCGGTAATGTCATTTAGGATCGTATCCCATTGCCCTTTCGCATCGCGGCTGTTGTATTCATAAATCCAATGCCTCAAGAATCCGGTCGCGATTAATGCATCGATATCACCGGGGAAAAGCTCATCTCCTGCAATCTGCTCTTTAACAAATCGATCATAAGGCTTGTCTTGATTGAAAGAGCGTATGACGTAATCGCGATATTGCCACGCATTAGGTCGATAGTGATCTATACGGTATCCATCCGAATCAGCGTATCGCACCAGATCCAACCAATGACGTGCCCACCTTTCCCCGTACTGAGAACTATCGAGATACTTTTCAACTAGATCATCATAGGCATTTGGAGCATCATTCTTGACAAATGCATCCACCTCCTCCGGTGTGGGTGGCAATCCAGTCAAGTCGTAAGCCAGACGCCGAATCAAACTCACGCGATCTGCTTCGGGGGCGGGGTGAAGGCCAGTCCCTTTCATCTTCGCTGCGATAAAAGCATCTATTTCATTGCGCGGCTTGTAGGTTGTCCCAAATTCCTCGAGTGAACCTGCTTCGGGAACTTCTACTTCAGCTACCGGTTGTATCGCCCACCATTTCCTATCCTCTTCGGTGATCTTTTCTTTCTCGAGCCTCATCGAATTGGTAGTTTTCTCGTCAGGCCACTTGGCACCGGTATCAACCCACTTCTTTAAGATCTCGATCTCAGCCTCCGGAATCTTGCCATCCGGAGGCATTTCTAGTCCTTCATATCGCACCGCTTGAAGTAACAAACTCTCAGCGCTCTTGAATGGCACTAAAGCTGGTCCCGATTCCCCACCAACCAAAATGCTCTCTTGGTTGTCTAGCCTAAGCCCTCCTTTCTGTCCCTCTTCCCCGTGGCAACTGTAGCATCGCGCCACCAATAGAGGCCTCACGTTTGTCTCGAAAAACGCGAGGGCCTGAGATTCCTCCGCTGCCTGCGGCTCGTCAGCAGAGCTTACAATTGGGAAGTGGCACGCTGTGCCAACAATCATCAACAACCACAGTACACGGCTCATACGAACAACTCCTTGATCGGATTACCGTTGTCAGTGATTGGTACGGGCCTGTCGCCATCAAAAAGATTCTTTGTAGGATCAATACCTAACGCAGTGAAAATCGTCGCAAAAAAGTCTGGTACGCTGACGGGGCGCGTGACGATCTTTTTGGACAGCTCGTCGGTTTCACCAATGGCACCTTTGTGTTTCAAACCACCACCCGCTAAGACACAACTAAATGCGGAACCTTGATGCCCTCGTCCACCTCCACTGTCAAACTCCGGCGGGCGACCAAATTCGGTTGTGACCACGATCAGGGTTTTATCCAACAACTTCTGCTCTTCTAAATCGAGGATCAACGTTGACATTGCTATGTCCAATTCGCGTATCAACTCATGCTGCTTCTCGATGCCCTGATTGTGCACATCCCAACCTGCGCCGTTGAGAAAATTGAGATTATGCCCTACCTCGAGGAAGCGAACACCACGTTCCACTAGACGACGCGCAAGTAAACAGCGTTGTCCAAATTCTCCTCCATACCGATTTCTCAGATCGTCTGGCTCATTCTCAAGTCGAAATCCATCCATAAATTCAGGACCTGACAATTTCAAGCTTTGC